>NZ_JBSFPT010000014.1:0-66128 GCF_053588335.1 Microbacterium sp. NPDC003461
CCTGCTCACATCGCCAGGGAACACGAATCGCTACGCGGACCTTCTTACGTGAGGCACACGCTGCCGCTCCCGGACCTTTTACGCGAGTCAAGTCGGCCGCTGGCGTTCACCCACCCGCCCGGTACGCTCGTCGCATGCGGGCGGAGGCGATCATGGCGGGACCGCGCGGCCGGCGCCTCTGCTTTGAGCTGCTCCGCACCGGCGAGCCGGACGCGGTCTCGATCGGGCTGTTCCACCTCGCGCGGGAGCACAGCGGAGCGACGCTCTCGTGGGGGTTCTTCCGCCCGGGCGCGGCCGACCCGCCGCCGCCGGAACCGGCCGAGCTCGCGCGGCTCGTGCTCGCCCGCGATCCGCGCGGCATCGCCGACGCCGCCGTCACGGCGGCCCTCGTTCGCGCGGTCGACGCCGCGCGCTACTGGCAGGAGCCCGACGGCGAGGACGCCGTCGCGACCCTCCCCGAGCTGCGCGACGCGCTGACGGCCGTGGCGCGACGGGTGGCGGACCTGCCCGCGACCGGCTGGTGGTCGGCCGGGCTGCGTCCGCAGCAGTGGGCGATCGATCGCGGCGATGCCGCGGTGCCCGATCCGCGCGACGCGCGCGCCGCTCTGGAGGCGTGGCGGGCGGCGGTGGCAAAGGGCGAGGCATGGGCGGAACGCGAGTCCCCGCGGGATGTCTCCGCGCCGTGGAGTAACACGTGGTGGTCGACGCCCTCCGGCGTTCTCGCCACGACGGGCGAGATGCGCGACGGCACGCCCGCCGGGGTGCGGCTCGTCGAGGACAGCCTGGGCTGGCGCGAGGTGCGCGCGATCCCCGTGCGAGGCGCCGGCCGCGTGCTCGAGATCCGGGGCATCGACGACTGGGCCGAGCTGTGCCGGCGCCACCCGCTGGAGGTCACCGCCTCGCGGCGCCACGACTGGTACCAGGCGACCGGGCGCGACGGGCGGTGGGTCATCCCCGACTGGTCGCTCGTCGCCCGCGACTGGGACGCCGTGCATCTGCCCGTCGAGGGCTACCTCGCCTGCGCGGGCCGCGCGATCCGGGTGGACGACGAGCACTCGAGCGTGATCGCGGGGTGGTCGCCCGACACGACGTACTGGCTGACCGACGCGGCGCGCGTCACGGGCGATCCGGTCACGTGGCGGGAGGATCGCCGCGACGGCACCTGGCGGCGAGCCGGGGCCTGAGCGCGGCCAGGCCGGTTGCGGTGGTCGCTTCATCTCCGCGGCCTGCGGCCGCTCCGTTCAGCAACCGATGAGGTTCACCCGGCCTGCGGAAGTCAGCGGCCGCCGAGGAGCTTCTGGATCTCCGCGAGGTCGGCCTCGGTCGGCTGCGCCCCCGCGGCACCCAGGCCGAAGCCCGAGCCCGTGGGCTGCTGGGCGGGCAGACCGGCGTTCTCGGCGGCGCGCTTGGCGGGGTTGCCCGAGCGCGAGCCGCCCTTCTTCTTCGCCTGCTTGCCGCGCTTGGCCGAGGCGCCCGGCCGGCCCATGCCGGGCATGGCGCCCATGCCGGGGATGCTCGGCGTGCCGCCGCGCGCGACGGTCTTCATCATCTTGGCGGCCTGCTCGAAGCGGTTCACGAGCTGGTTCACGTCGGTCACCGTCACGCCCGATCCGCGCGCGATGCGGGAGCGGCGCGATCCGTTCAGGATCTTCGTGTTGCGGCGCTCGGCGGGCGTCATCGAGCGGATGATCGCCTCGGTGCGGTCGATCTCGCTCTCGTCGAAGTCCTCGAGCTGCTGCTTCATCTGCCCCATGCCCGGGAGCATCCCGAGCATCTTCTTCATGGAGCCCATCTTCTTGAGCTGCTGCATCTGCTCGAGGAAGTCCTCGAGCGTGAAGGCCTCCTTCGCGAGCTTCTCGGCGACCTTCTGCGCCTCCTCCTCGTCGAAGGCCTGCTGGGCCTGCTCGATGAGGGTGAGGATGTCGCCGAGGTCGAGGATGCGGCTCGCCATGCGGTCGGGGTGGAACGCCTCGACGTCGTCGAGGCCCTCGCCCGTGGACGCGAAGATGATGGGCCGGCCCGTGACGGAGGCGACCGACAGCGCGGCACCGCCGCGCGCGTCGCCGTCGAGCTTCGACAGCACGACGCCGGTGAAGTCCACGCCCTCCTGGAAGGCGCGCGCCGTGTTCACGGCGTCCTGTCCGATCATCGCGTCGATGACGAACAGCACCTCGTCCGGATCGGTGGCCTTGCGGATGTCGGCGGCCTGCTTCATGAGCTCGGCGTCGACGCCCAGGCGGCCGGCGGTGTCGATGATGACGGTGTCGTGCAGCTTCTGCTTGGCGAACTCGACGCCGTCGCGCGCGACGCGCACCGGGTCGCCCACGCCGTTGCCCGGCTCGGGCGCGTAGATCGCGGCGCCGGCGCGCTCGGCGACCACCTGCAGCTGGTTCACGGCGTTGGGGCGCTGCAGGTCGGCCGCGACGAGCAGCGGCGTGTGGCCGTCCTTCTCGAGCATCTTCGCGAGCTTGCCCGCGAAGGTCGTCTTGCCGGAACCCTGCAGGCCCGCGAGCATGATGACCGTCGGCGGCGTCTTGGCGAACTCGAGCCGGCGCTGCTGGCCGCCGAGGATCGCCACGAGCTCCTCGTTGACGATCTGCACGACCTGCTGCGCGGGATTCAGCGCGCGGTTCACCTCGTCGCCGAGGGCACGCTCGCGCACCTTCGCCGTGAAGGCCTTGACGACCTCGAGGGCGACGTCGGCGTCGAGCAGCGCGCGCCGGATCTCGCGGACGGTGCCGTCGACGTCCGCCGCCGACAGCTTGCCCTTCGTGCGGAGATTGCGGAACGTCTCGGTCAGACGCGAGGAGAGATCGCCGAATGCAGCCATGGTGCGTACGAGTTTACGCGAGGGCCGCCGGCACGCTCTCCCGCACGATCATCCCGCCGTCGAGCCGGATGACGCGGTCGGCCGCGGCGATCGCGTCGTCGTCATGCGTGACGCACAGCACCGCCGCTCCCCTGGCCGCCTCCTCGGCCAGCGCGGCCCGCACGCGGTCGCGGCTGGCGGCGTCGAGGCCCGCGGCGGGCTCGTCGAGGATGAGGATGTCGGCGGTCGCTGCACGACGAGGGCGAGCGATCCGCCCCGCTCGATGGCACCCGCGCGCGGCCGCTTCACCCCCGCCAGCAGCTCCACGAGCGTCGACTTGCCCGACCCGTTCGCCCCGCACAGCGCCGTGACCGCGCCGCGCGGCAGCTCGAGCGAGACGGTGTGGACCACGTCGGCGCCGTCGTAGGCGAAGCAGACATCCCGCGCCCACAGCAGCGGGGCGGAGGTGCGGCGGATCGGATCGGGGTGCGTTGCGTTGTCGGACACGCCCATCACAGGGCCTGCAGCAGCACCTCGACCGCGCGGCGGACGAGGGCGTGACGAGCTTCGTGGCCGGCGAGCACGTGGACGTGCTCGCGTACGCGAGCGCCGACGCGGGCGGCGCGGACGATCCGCACTTCTGGACGGATCCGGCCCAGATGATCGCGGTCGTCGACGCGCTCGCGCCCGAGCTCGCGGCCCTCGACGGCGTCGACGACGCCGCGCTCGAGGCCGACGTCGCCGCCTACCGCGCGGAGCTCGTCGCGCTCGACGACGAGATGACGGCGGCCTTCGCCGCGATCCCGGCCGAGCGCCGGCAGCTCGTCACGAACCACCACGTCTTCGGCTACCTCGCCGAGCGCTTCGGCTTCGAGATCGTCGGCGCCGTGATCCCGGGCGGCAGCACCCTCGCCGCGCCCAGCGCGAGCGATCTGCTCGGCCTCACCGACGCGATCCGCGCCGCGGGCGTCTCGACGATCTTCGCGGAGTCGTCGCAGCCGGATCGGCTCATGCAGGTGCTCGCCGAGGAGGCCGGCATCGACGTGCAGGTGACCGAGCTGTTCACCGAGTCGCTCACCGCCGAGGGCGAGGGCGCCGACACCTACCTGTCCATGATGCGCACCAACAGCGAACGCATCGCAGAGGGCCTCTCCCGATGAGGGGCCGAACGAAGGGAAACACGATGAGACGACGACACCAGAGGATGCTCGCCACGGCGACCGCCCTGAGCGCCGCCGGCCTGCTGCTGGCCGGCTGCGCGACCTCCCCGCGATCCGACGCCGAGGCGCCGGAGGGCCCCGCCGCCGAGGGCCGCCTGGCGGTGGCCTACGAGAACGGTCTCGCGGTGCTCGACCCCGAGACGCTCGAGATCGTGGACGAGTTCGAGACCGAGGAGTTCACGCGCCTGAACGCCGCCGGCGACGCGCGCCACGTGCTCGTGACGACCTCGGCGGGCTTCCAGGTGCTCGACACCGCGGCGCCGGAGCTCACCGACCTCGTCTTCGAGGCCGACACGGCCGGGCACGTGGTGCGCCACGGCGGCAAGACGGTGCTCTACGCCGACGGCACGAGCGAGACGACGATCTTCGAGACCGACGCCCTCGCGGCCGCGGACGGCGAGCTGCCCGAGACGCAGACGCACCGGGCCGACGCGGCGCACCACGGCGTGTCGATCGTGCTCGAGGACGGCACGCTGCTCACGACCGTCGGTAACGCCGACGGCCGCACGGGTGCCATGGCGCTCGAGCCGCACGAGGACCACTGGCACGAGCTGACCGTCTCGGACCAGTGCCCCGGCATCCACGGCGAGGGCACGGCCCAGGACGAGGCGGTCGTGTTCGGCTGCGAGAACGGCGCGCTGCTGTTCAAGGACGGCGAGTTCATCAAGCTGCAGGCGCCCGCCGAGTACGGCCGCATGGGCAACGCGTACGTCTCCGAGACGAGCCCGCTCGTCGTGGGCGACTACAAGGACGACCCCGACGCCGAGGGCTACCTGCTGCACGCCGTGACGCTCATCGACACGGCCGCCGAGACCTACGAGGTCGTCGAGCTGCCGATCGAGTTCACCTACCGCGACGTCGCGCGCGGCCCCGAGGACCTCGCGTACATCATCGCCACCGACGGATCGATCCACGTGCTCGACCCGGCCAGGGGCGATCTGGTCGACGAGTTCCCCGTGATCGAGGCGTGGGAGGGCCCCGCCGAGTGGCAGGATCCGCACCCCGCGATCGTCGTGAACGGCGACATCGCCTTCGTGAGCGAGCCCGCGGCGAACACGCTGCACGCCGTCGACCTCACAACGGGCGAGATCGTCGCCTCGGTCGAGCTCGACGAGGCGCCCAACGAGATGGCGGTCGCCCTGGGCTGATCGCTCACCGCTGTGCCGTGCCCCGGGTGGAAAACCGCCCGGGGCACGGTCGTGTCCCGGGGCAGGGTCGTGTCCGGGCGCGGCGCGTCAGCCGCGCACGGCCTCCAGCGCCTCCCGCACCACCGCCGACAGCGGGCGGGCGCCGGGGCCGATGCGGGCCCAGTGCCGGATCGCCGCCACGACGGCCGCGCCGACGCGAAACGGGTCGAGGATGACGGCGTTGACGACGCACCTCTCTACCTCGTCGTGACGCCAGCGACCCTCGCTGGCCTCCGGGGCGAGCCCTCCTCGACACCACCGACAGCGTGCGCGGCTACGACAAACCCACGCAACGCGTCGCCGGCGTCGCCGACAACGAACCAATCACCAACCGCGTCGTTATCAGGGGTGCCGCCGAGGCCGCACGCGGCTTGACGAACGGGACCGCTGGGCCGAGGCTCGAGCCGTCAAGGTCGGAGCCCTACTGCTTCGGCTCCGCGAGGCCCGCGTTGCGAAAAGCAACCGCACGCCTCGCCCCTCGTGACCGGTCCGGCAACGAACCGGTGATGGCGCTCCGAAGGAGAAAGTCGGAGAACGTCGTCGTTCCGGCGGCAAGCTCGTGCGCCACCGATGTAGTCACTCCGAGCGTCGCCGCTAGCTCGTCAGTGGTCGCTCCCCGCGCACAGGCATCCGCAATGCGCTCATCCACATCCTCCGCGGACGCCAGGGCGACTTCGAGCGCATCAAATGCTTGGTTGCGCCCGCTCAGGAGCCCGTCGAGCGGGCTATCGGGAGAAACGTTCACTTGCACCTCCGAACTGGACGCCTCGATGATAAAGCGGCTCATCGCAGCTGTTCGCGCCACTGACGCGCGATTCCCACATGAGAAGGGCAGGTCCCGCAGTGCGCAAGCTTAGAAGGATCACGACGGCTGTTTTCGCCGCGGTTCTACTCATCGGAAGTCCAGCGGTGGCGAACGCGGCGGACGGGAAGGAACCCGCGGACCCGGCACCTACGGTTCATTCGTCGTCGGAACCCCGAGTCCTCGGCGGAAACGTGATCGAGGACGGCCCTACCGCAAGTGCACCGCCGATCGATGCCGAAGAGCTGGCCCGGCAGGGAATCACGGGCGAGGTCGTATCGGTGGAGCAAGACGTCAAGGGCGCGACGTTCTACTTCTACGAGGACGGAGACTACGTCTTCATGCTTCCGGATGAGTTGCCGAACGAAGACGGCGACCTGGTCCGCACAGCCTGGTCTGCAGGAACATACTGCACCGGCCACTTCGTTCAAATCGCGAAGCTGAACGGCCAGCTCTACTGGGGCGGTCAGAACTACTGCAGCGGCACGAACAACGTCTACCAGCATGATCTTCGCATCGTGCTGCGCGACGGATGCACCGGTCCGTTCTGCTTCCAGGAGGAGACTGGCTCGGCTCGGGCGCCCGGGGCGGCGTATGAGATGGTCAAGACGGTCTCTCAGTTCCACACGTGTGTGAATTCGAATCAGCGTCGGTACGACATGATCGCTTACCCGATGGTCCGAAGCGTGCAATTTGGTCCGATCGTTGACTCCGAGAACTTCATCGTGGCCTGCGACTGGATCTAAGGCACTGGCAGGATCCGCACCCCGCGATCGTCGTGAACGGCGACATCGCCTACATCAGCGAGCCGGCGGCGAACACGCTGCACGCCGTCGACCTCACCACGGGCGAGATCGTCGCCTCGGTCGAGCTCGACGAGGCGCCCAACGAGATGGCGGTCGCCCTGGGCTGATCGCTCACCGCTGTGCCGTGCCCCGGGTGGAAAACCGCCCGGGGCACGGTCGTGTCCCGGGGCAGGGTCGTGTCCGGGCGCGGCGCGTCAGCCGCGCACGGCCTCCAGCGCCTCCCGCACCACCGCCGACAGCGGGCGGGCGCCGGGGCCGATGCGCGCCCAGTGCCGGATCGCCGCCACGACGGCCGCGCCGTGGGCCGCGCCCGCGACCTCTGCGGCGAGCTCGCCCGTGCCGCGGCGTCGCAGCGCCTCGGCCACGAGACCGCCGATCCGAACGAGCCGCAGCGCCGACTCGCGCTCGAGCTCGGCCTCGATCCCCATGGCGGCGGCGTTCGCGTGCGCGAGCGCGAGCGCGTCGGGCGCGAAGCCGTCGGCCATGGTGGCCACCGCCGCGGCCGGGTCCTCGCCGGCCCCGAGCGCCGCGGCGAGCGCGTCGATCCGCTCGTCCAGCCCCGCCCACAGCAGCGAGGACTTCGACGGGGCGTAGTTGAAGAAGCTCGAGCGGGCGATGCCGGCCCGGCGCGCGATGTCGGCCACGGAGGTGTCGTCGAAGCCCTGCTCGAGGAACAGCTCGCACGCGGCCTCGGCGAGCATCTCGCGCGAGATCGCCTTCGGCCTGCCTGGCCTGCCCGCCGCGCTCTGCATCGCACCAGTGTAGGCTCGTGCGTATTATTGGACGCGGTCTAGGAATAGGACCGGGACGACGTCCGACCGAACGGGGAGGCTCGATGTTCGACGTGCTCGAACCGGGGTTCGCGCCGGACGTCGTCCCCTATCTCGACGGCTGGGAGCTGCAGCGCCGCATCCACGCCGAGGTGCGGGACGGCCGCCGCCCCGAGACGCTCATCCTCCTCGAGCACGGGGCGGTCTACACCGCCGGCTCGCGCACGCAGCCCGAGGACCGGCCGCGTGACGCCGACACCCCGGTGATCGACGTGGATCGCGGCGGCCGGATCACGTGGCACGGCCCCGGCCAGCTCGTCGGCTACCCGATCATGCGAGTGGCGGATCGCGGCGATGCCGTCGCGTGCGTCCGCGCGATCGAGGACATGCTCATCGAGGTGCTGCGCGACTACGGCGTCGAGGGCACCCGGATCGACGGGCGAAGCGGCGTGTGGATCGAGCGCGGGTCGGGGCCGGCCGCGAAGATCGCCGCCATCGGCATGCGCGTGCAGCAGGGCGTGACCATGCACGGCTTCGCCCTCAACTGCGACAACCCGCTCGCGCCGTTCGAGCGCATCGTGCCGTGCGGGCTGAGCGACGCCCACACGACCACCATGGCGCTCGAGACCGGGCGCGACCTGTCTCCCCGCGGCGTCAAGGACGCCGTCGCGGGGGCCTTCCGCCGCACCTTCGAGAGGATCCCCGCGTGACCGCCTGCTCCCCCGCCGCCCCCGCCCAGACCGCGCCGAACGGGCGCAAGCTGCTGCGCCTGGAGGTGCGCAACGCGGCCACCCCCATCGAGAAGAAGCCGGAGTGGATCAAGACCCGCGTGCGCCAGGGGCCGGAGTACCGGCAGCTGCACGAGCTCGTGAAGGGCGAGGACCTGCACACCGTGTGCCAGGAGGCCGGGTGCCCCAACATCTACGAGTGCTGGGAGGACCGCGAGGCCACCTTCCTCATCGGCGGCTCGCAGTGCACGCGCCGCTGCGACTTCTGCCAGATCGACACCGGCAAGCCCGCCGACTACGACACGGACGAGCCGCGGCGCGTGGCCGAGTCGGTGCGCCGCATGGGCCTGCGCTACGCCACCGTCACGAGCGTGGCCCGCGACGACCTGCCCGATGAGGGCGCCTGGCTCAACGCCGAGACGGTGCGACGCATCCACGCGCTCAACCCGAACACGGGCGTGGAGCTGCTCGCCAACGACATGTCGGGCAAGCCGGAGCACCTCGGCCAGGTCTTCGACGCGCGCCCCGAGGTGTTCGCGCACAACGTCGAGACGGTGCCGCGCGTGTTCAAGCGCATCCGCCCCGCCTTCACGTACGAGCGCTCGCTCGGCGTGCTCACGCAGGCGCACGAGGCCGGGCTCATCACGAAGTCGAACCTCATCCTCGGCATGGGCGAGGAGCCGGAGGAGGTCGTGCAGGCGCTCCACGACCTGCACGACGCGGGCTGCGACATCATCACCCTCACGCAGTACCTGCGCCCCTCGCCCCGCCACCTGCCGGTGCAGCGCTGGGTCAAGCCCGACGAGTTCGTCGAGCTCAAGGCGGTTGCGGAGCAGATCGGCTTCCTCGGCGTGCTCGCCGGCCCGCTCGTGCGCTCCTCGTACCGCGCGGGGCGCCTGTGGGCGCAGTCCATGCGCGAGAAGGGGCGCGAGATCCCCGCGCACCTGCGCCACCTCGTCGACGGGGCGCCCGCGGAGTTCGCGCAGGCCGTCTGATCCGGGCCGCACCGGCGGAGCCCGCGCGTCCGCCGCGCGCTACGCTGGATCCTTGCGATCCATTGTTGGACGCGATCCATCTTTCACCCGAAGGACGTCATGAACCGTCGTGCCCTGCCCGCGCTCGCCGCGGGAATGCTCGCCCTGCTGCTGGCCGGCTGCACCGGGGGCGCGTCCCCCGACGACAGCGCCGAGCCGATCGAGGGCGGCACGCTCGTCTACGCGACCGGCGACGCGGAGCCCACCTGCCTCGACCCGCACGTCGGCGGCAACTACCCGCAGGCGCTGCTGGCGACCCAGTTCCTCGAGCCCCTCGTGGGCCGCGACGCCGACGGCGAGATCGTGCCGTGGCTCGCCACCGACTGGACCACGTCCGAGGACGGCCTGACGTGGGACCTCACGCTGCGCGACGACGTGACCTTCACCGACGGCACCCCGTTCGACGCCGAGGCCGTGAAGGCCAACATCGAGCACCTGCAGGACCCGGACACGGGATCGTCCACCGGCTGGCTCGCGGTGCAGCAGATCGACGCGGTCGAGGTGGTCGACCCCACCCACGTGCGCTTCCGCCTCTCCACGCCCAAGTCGGCGCTGCTCGAGGTGCTGAGCCAGCACTGGGCGGCCATGCAGTCGCCGGCCGGCATCGCGCGCGGGCAGGAGGAGAACTGCCTCGCCCCCGTGGGCACCGGTCCCTTCGTCGTCGAGAGCTGGACGCCCCAGGACCGCGTCGTGCTCACCCGCAACGACGACTACGTGCCGACGAACCCCCAGGGGCACGACGGCCCGGCGTACGTGGAGCGCGTCGAGTGGCGCTTCATCCCCGACGCCGCCACGCGTCAGGCCGCGCTCGCCTCGGGCGAGGTGCAGGTGATCGACAACCCGCTGCCCAGCGACATCGCGGCGGCCGAGGGCCAGGGCATCGCGCACATCGACGCGCCGCGCCCCGCGGCGTCCAACCGCATCGAGCTGAACTCCAGCCAGCCGCCGTTCGACGACCCGCTGGTGCGCGAGGCGTTCGTGCGCGCCGCCGACCCGAACCCGGGCATCGAGTCGCTGTTCCACGGCACCGCCGCGCGCTCGTACTCGGTGCTCTCGAGCGTCGAGCCGATGGGCGTGTCGGATGAGGAGACGTTCGCGACCGACGCCGACCGCGCCGCGGAGCTGCTGGATGAGGCGGGCTGGACCGACGCGGACGGCGACGGCGTGCGCGAGAAGGACGGCACGCCCCTGACCGTGCGCTTCCCCGTCTCGACGAACCAGTCCACGGCCGCCGAGCAGTCGCTGTTCGAGCAGATCCAGGCGAACACCGCCGCCGTCGGCTTCGACGTGCAGCTGGAGCCCGTCGACCTGTCCAGCTGGTACGGCGCGCTCGCCGCGCACGAGTACGAGGCCGTCTCGGCGCCGTACACCACGGTGGGTCCCGACGTGCTGCGCATCCTGTACCACTCCGAGGGCACGGTGCCGGCGCCGTCCGGGTACTTCGCGAACCACGCGATGCTGCAGGATCCCGAGCTCGACGCGCTGCTCGAGGCCGCCCTGGCGACCACGGACGACGCCGAGCGCGCCGAGCTGTACGCCGACGCGCAGCGGATCATCCTCGACAGCCACACGGTGCTGCCGCTGTACGACCAGCAGAACCACTTCCTCACGAAGGGCGTCGCGGGCGTCGAGCCGCTGCACACCATCTCGACGCCGCTGCTGCTGAACGCCCAGCTGCTCGGATGAGCCGGGCGCGGGCGCTCCCCGCGCTGCGGTGGATCGCGGGGCGGATCGGCGGCGCGCTGCTGGTCGTCTGGCTCGTCGCGACCATCGTGTTCTTCGCGCTGCGCTCGTCGGGCGATCCGCTCGAGGCGATCCTCGGCGGGCCCGGCTCGCAGGCCGGCCCGGACGCGGTGGCCGCCGCGCGCGAGCAGTACGGCCTCGACCAGCCGCTCGTCGTGCAGTACCTCGTGCAGCTGTGGCGGATCGCCACCCTGCAGCTGGGCGACTCGTACGCGCGGCGGCAGCCGGTGGGCGAGCTGATCGGCGAGCAGCTGCCCGGCACGCTGCTGCTCGCCGCGCTCGCGCTCGTGCTGGCGTGGGCGCTCGCCGTCGCCGGCGCGATCCTCACCACCGCGGTGCGCGGGCGCCTTGCGCGCGTCACCGACGCGGTGCTGCGGGGCGTCGAGATCGTCGCGACCGTGATGCCCGGGTTCTGGCTCGGCGCCGTGCTCATCCTCGTGTTCGCGTCGTCGCTCGGCCTGCTGCCGGCCACGAGCCAGGGCGCGGATCCGGCGGGCCTCGTGCTGCCGGTCGTCACGCTGGCCGTGCCGATCGCCGGCTTCCTCGCGCAGGTCTCGCGCGACGCCCTGCTCGAGGCCGACGCCGCGCCCTTCGCCGTCACGGCCCGGGCGCGCGGCGCGGGCGAGCCGCGCGTGCTGCTGCGCCACACCTTGCGGCACGCGTCCCTTCCCGCCCTCGCACTGTCGGGCTGGGCGTTCGGCAACCTGCTCTCGGGCGCCGTGGTCGTCGAGGTGCTCTTCGCGCGGCCCGGACTGGGCCGCTTGCTGCAGGACGCGGCACTCGCCCGCGACGTCCCCCTCGTCATCGGCGCCGTCACGGTCGTCGCGCTGCTGTACGTGGCGGTCGTCGTCGTCACCGACGTCGTGGAGCTCTTCGTCGATCCGCGGCTGCGCGGGCCGCGGCCCGCCGCGCTGCGCGCCCCCGATGTGGCGGTGGGATCGTGACCGCGATCGTGAGCCGTCTCCCCGGGCTGCGGCGGCTGGGCGCGCCCGGCGCGATCGCGCTCGCATGCCTCGTCCTCCTCCTCGTCGCCGTCGCGTGGCCGGCGCTCGTCGCGCCGGGAGACCCGCTCGCCATCGCGCCGGCCGAGGCCTTCCAGGCGCCCTCGGCGGCGCATCCGTTCGGCACCGACGAGTCGGGGCGCGACATCCTCACCCGCATCGTGCACGGCGCCGGCGCCTCGGCGGGGATCGGCCTGGCCGCGAGCGCGCTGGGCATCGGTCTGGGGCTCGTCATCGGCTTCGCGGCGGGGCTCGGCCCCGCCTGGCTCGACGCCGCCCTCGGCCGCGCCGTCGAGGTGCTCTTCGCCCTGCCCACCCTCGTCATGGCGCTGCTCCTCGTGGCGATCCTCGGGCCGGGCACGGGCAGCTCGATCCTCGCGATCGGGCTCGCGACGGCGCCCGGCTACGCGCGCATCCTGCGCTCGCGCGTGCGCGGCGTGGCGCGCAGCGACTACGTCGGCTACGCCCGTCTCGAGGGCACGGGCCCGCTCACCCTCTTCGCCCGGCACATCGCGCCCAACACGCTGTGGCCGCTCGTGTCCACCGCGACGCTCGGCATCGGGCAGGCCATCGTCTGGGTCTCGGCGCTGAGCTTCCTCGGGCTCGGCTCGCCGCCGCCCTCGCCCGAGTGGGGCGCCATGCTCAACGCCGGGCGCGTGTACATCTCGACGGGATGGTGGATGACCGTGTTCCCCGGCCTCGCGATCGTCGCGACCGCGACGGTGCTCACCGTGCTGGGCCGCCGGCTGGGAGCGTCCGAGTCATGAGCGCCGTCGACGTCCGCTTCCTCTCCGTCGATCTGCCCGGCGCGGGCCGGGTGCTGCACGACGTGTCGCTGGCGGTCGCGCCCGGCGAGTGCCTCGCGATCGTCGGAGAGTCCGGCGCCGGCAAGTCGGTGCTCGCGCGCACCCTGCTGGGCCTCACCCACGACGACGCGGGCGTCCATGTGCGTGCCGACGTGCTCGAGGTCGCCGGCCGCGACCTGACGCGCCTCGGCCGCCGCGGGCGGCGCGCGATGCGCGGCCGCGACGTGGCGCTCGTGCTGCAGGACGCGCTGCAGTCCCTCGATCCGCTGCGCACGATCGAGGCCGAGGTCGGCGAGGCGCTCGCGGTGCGGCGCGTGCGCCGCGCCGAGCGGCGCCGGCGCGTGGTCGCGGCGATGGCGGCCGCGGGCCTGCCCGACGCCGAGGCGCTCCTGCGCCGGCGCTCCGGGGAGCTGTCGGGCGGCATGCGCCAGCGCGCCCTCATCGCCTCGGCCGTCGTCGGCGGGGCGCGGGTGCTCGTGGCCGACGAGCCCACCACGGCGCTCGATGCCACCACCGCCGTGCGCGTGCTCGACCGTCTCGGACGGCTGCGCGACGAGGGCGCGGCGCTCGTGCTCGTCAGTCACGACCTGCGCGCGGTCGCGCGCGTCGCCGACCGGATCTCGGTGCTCGATGCGGGGCGCGTCGTCGAGGACGGCGCCGCGTCGGCGGTGCTCGAGGATCCGCGCCACGAGGTCACGCGCGCCCTCCTGGCCGCGGTCCCCACCGGCCCCAAGCCCGCCGACGTCCCCCGGTTGCTGAACGGAGGTCGCGAGGCGACCGGAGATGAAGCGACCACCGCCACCCCGCGCCGCCCACTCCTCGCGGCGTCCGGCGTCACCAAGCGCTATCGCGATGTCGTGGCCGTCGACGGCGTCGACCTCGAGCTGCGCGCCGGCAAGGTGGTCGGCGTCGTCGGCGAGTCGGGCTCGGGCAAGTCCACCCTGGCGCGCCTGCTCATCGGGGCCGAGCGCCCCGACTCCGGCGGCGTCGAGCGCACCGCGCGGTGCATCCGGCTCGTGCCGCAGGATCCGCTGGGATCCTTCGATCCCCGCCACACGGTGGAGCGGATCCTGCGCCACGCGCGGCGCGGCGACGCGCCCGAGCCGCGCGAGCTGCTGAACCGCGTCGGCCTGCCGGCCGCGGTGCTGCGCCGGCGGCCCGCGACGCTCTCGGGCGGGCAGCGGCAGCGGGTCGCGATCGCCCGGGCGCTGGCCGCGCGGCCCGACGTGCTCGTGTGCGACGAGCCGGTGTCGGCCCTCGACGTGACGACGCAGGCGGGCATCCTCGATCTGCTGCTGCGCCTGCAGCGCGACGAGGGCCTCGCGATGGTGTTCATCTCGCACGATCTCGCCGTCGTGCGGCGCGTGAGCGACCGCGTCGCCGTGATGCGCGACGGGCGCGTCGTCGAGTCGGGCCCGACCGAGGCGGTCTACGCCGCGCCGTCCGATCCGTTCACGGCCGAGCTCATCGCCGCGGGGTCGTGACGGGCTGACACTCGCGCGCTCAGTCGGCGCTCGTGACCGACTGGATCTCGCCGTCGCCCGACAGGTTCACCAGCAGCACGTCGTCGGCGGCGTCGGGGTCGAGGGCGTACTCCATGACGGCGAACGGGTCGTCGCCGCCGTGCTCGTCGGCGAGGATCGTCACGCTCGTCAGGTTCATCGACCGGATGATGTCGACGGCCGCGTCGCCGGAGACGTCGACGAGGAAGTCCTCGAGCTCGTCGCCGAGCTGCTCCTGCTGCATCAGGATGTACTCGGTCACCTCGCTGGCGCGGTTGTCGACCTCGCCGAGCATCGCGATCCGCGCCCTGCGGTCCATCTCCTCGAGGCTCGAGACGATCGCCGCGGCCGCGTCCAGCGCGTCCTGCGTCACCTCGTCCTGATCCGGGGCGGTCAGATCCACCGTCACCCGCATGTCCCCCAGGTCGACGCTCTCGGACCAGAAGATCGAGCCGTCGGGGCCCGTCTCCAGCAGTCCGAAGAAGTCGTGTTCGATCGCCATGGCGCTATACAACCAGCATCGCCGCGGCGGGGCCAGACGCCGAGCCGCCCGGGCGCGCCGCGCTCAGGAGACCAGCTGCTCGACGAACACGTGCGGCGTGAATCCGGTGAGGTCGCCGATCCCCTCGCCCTGGCCCAGCAGCTTCACGGGGATGCCCGTGCGCTCCTGCACCGACAGCACGAAACCGCCCTTCGCGGAGCCGTCGAGCTTGGTGATCACCAGTCCCGTCACGCCGGCGTGCTCGAGGAACGCCTCGGCCTGCTTCACGCCGTTCTGACCCGTGGTGGCGTCGAGCACGAGCAGCACCTCACTGATGGGCGCCTGCTTCTCGATGACGCGGCGGATCTTCGTCAGCTCGTCCATGAGGCCGCCCTTGGTGTGCAGGCGCCCCGCCGTGTCGACGAGCACGATCTCGGTGCCGGTCTCCTTGGCGTACGTGATCGTCTGGAACGCCACCGACGCGGGATCCTGGCCCTCCTGCTGGGGACGCACGATCGCCGCTCCCCCGCGCTCGGCCCACGTGGCCAGCTGGTCGACGGCCGCGGCCCGGAACGTGTCGGCCGCGCCCACGACGATCGAGCGGCCGTACCGCCGCAGGAAGTTCGCGAACTTGCCGATCGTCGTCGTCTTGCCCACCCCGTTCACGCCGACCACGAGCACGACGGCGGGGCGCTCGGTGAGCTTGAGCGTCGTGTCGAAGCGCGCGAAGCGCTCCTCGAGCGACTCCCGCAGCATGCGCTGCAGGTCGGCGGGGTCGGTCGTGCCGTAGCGCGCGACCTTCTCGCGCAGGTCGTCGATCACCTGCTCGGCGATGTCCGGCCCGAAGTCGGCCGTGATCAGCGCGGTCTCCAGGTCGTCCCACGTGTCGTCGTCGATCCTCGGCTTGACGAACATGCCGCGCAGGGCACGCCCCAGAGACCACCGTTCTGCCATGGGTCCCAGCCTAGTTCGGCCGTCACTCACGCGTGACGTGCGCGTCCTTGCCCACCACCGTGATGCCCGTCTCCGTCACGGTGAAGCCGCGTGCGAGGTCCGCCGCCGGGTCGACCCCGATCGTCGCGCCCGCGTCGACGACGACGTTCTTGTCGAGGATCGCGCGGCGCACGGTGGCGCCGGCGGCCACGCGGGCGTGGTCGAACACGATGGAGTCGGTCAGCAGTGCCCCGGACTCGACCATCGTGTGGGTGCCGACCACGCTGCGCTCGATGTGGGCGCCGGAGATCACCGATCCGAGCGAGACGATCGAGTCGATCACGGTGCTGAGGGTGCCGCGGGCGTCACGCGTGAACTTGGCGGGCGGCATGTTGTCCTGGCGGCTGAAGATCGGCCACTCGTCGTTGTACAGGTTGAAGATCGGCAGCACCGAGATGAGGTCCTGGTGCGCCTCGAAGTACGACTCGATCGTGCCGACGTCACGCCAGTAGTAGCGGTCGCGCGGGGTGCTGCCCGGCACCTCGTTGTCCTTCATGTCGTACACCGCGGCGGTGCCGCGCTCCACGAAGTAGGGCACGATGTCGCCACCCATGTCGTGCTTCGAGCTCTCGTTCTCGCCGTCGGCCAGCACGGCCTCGACGAGCGCGTCGGTCGTGAAGACGTAGTTGCCCATCGAGGCGAGCACCTCGTTCGGCGAGTCGGCCAGCCCCTGCGGCTTCTGCGGCTTCTCGAGGAACTCGCGGATCATGCCCGGCCGGTCCGCCTCGGTCTCGATCACGCCGAACTGGTTGGCGAGCGAGATCGGCTGGCGGATCGCCGCGACGGTGCACTCGGCGCCGGAGTCGATGTGCGCCTCGATCATCTGCTCGAAGTCCATGCGGTACACGTGGTCGGCGCCGACCACCGCGATGTAGTCGGGCCGCTCGTCGCGCACGAGGTTGAGGTTCTGCAGGATCGCGTCGGCCGACCCCAGGTACCAGCGCTTGCCGAGGCGCTGCTGCGCCGGGATCGACGTGACGTAGGAGTTCAGCAGCCCGCTCAGCCGCCACAGCTTCGAGATGTGGCGGTCGAGGCTGTGCGATTTGTACTGCGTGAGCACGACGATCTGGCGCAGCCCCGAGTTGATGAGGTTCGACAGCGCGAAGTCGATGAGCCGGTAGTGGCCTCCGAAGGGCACGGCGGGCTTGGCCCGATCGAGCGTGAGCGGCATGAGCCGCTTCCCCTCGCCGCCCGCGAGGACGATCCCGAGCACCTTCTTCGTCGCCGCCATGGGTGTGCCGCCCCTTCGTCGCGCTCCTGCCCCGACCCTAGTGGCGCGCCGCCCGGAACGGGAGGGGTTGATATTCCGTTTCCGTCCCGCACTCCTCCCGCCGCCGCGCCCGCCGCAGTACGTTGTTCGCATGCGCATCGATCTGCTCAGCCGGGAGTATCCGCCCGAGGTCTACGGCGGCGCCGGCGTGCACGTTGCGGAACTGGCGAGGGCCCTGCGCGCCCGCGAAGGGGTCGGGGGCGCTCCGCTCGACGTCGTCGTGCGCTGCTTCGGCGCGCCGCGCGACGAGCCAGGCACCTTCTCGTACGCCGTGCCCGAGGGCCTCGCCGGGGCGAACGGCGCGCTGCAGGCCATGGGCACCGACCTCGAGATCGCACGCGACGCGGCGGGCGCCGACCTCGTGCACTCGCACACCTGGTACGCGAACTTCGCCGGGCACGTCGCGAAGATGCTCCACGGCATCCCGCACATCGCCACGGCCCACAGCCTCGAGCCGCTGCGCCCGTGGAAGGCCGAGCAGCTCGGCGGCGGCTACCGCCTGTCGAGCTGGATCGAGCGCGACGCGCTGACGGCGGCCGATGCGGTGGTCGCAGTGAGCGAGGGCATGCGACGCGACCTGCTGCGCGTCTATCCGCAGCTCGACCCGGAGCGCGTGCGCGTGATCCACAACGGCATCGACCTGGACGGCTGGCGCCGCGTGGACGACGCCGACACGGTGCGCGCGCTGGGCGCCGATCCGGATCGTCCTTCGATCGTCTTCGTGGGGCGCATCACGCGCCAGAAGGGCCTGCCGTACCTGCTGCGCGCGGCCCGCCTGCTGCCTCCCGAGGTGCAGCTCGTGCTGTGCGCGGGCGCGCCGGACACCGCCGAGATCATGGCGGAGGTCGAGGGGCTCGTGGCCGAGCTGCGGGCGGAGCGCGACGGCATCGTGTGGATCGACCGACATCTGCCGCGGCACGAGCTGTGCGCGCTGCTCTCGGCCGCGACGACCTTCGTGTGCCCCTCGGTGTACGAGCCCCTCGGCATCGTCAACCTGGAGGCCATGGCGTGCGGCGCCCCCGTCGTCGGCACGGGCACCGGGGGCATCCCCGAGGTCGTCGCCGACGGCGTCACGGGGGCGATCGTCCCGATCGATCAGCTCGACGACGGCACGGGCACGCCGACCGATCCGGATCGCTTCGTGGCGGATCTCGCCGCCGCGCTGACCGAGATGGTGTCGGATCCGGATCGCGCGCGCGAGCTCGGCGCGGCGGGGCGCCGGCGGGCCGAGCGGGAGTTCTCGTGGTCGTCGATCGCCGACCGCACGGCCGCGCTCTACGCCGAGGTCCGGCGGGGCTGATTCAGCGCACGCGCAGGGCCGCGGGCTGCACCTCGAACTCGAGCCGCGTGACCGACCCGACGATGTCGCCGTCGATCTCGAACTCGCGGGGCTCGTCCAGCTCCACGGTCAGCGCGCGCACGCGGTGGTGGGAGGTCGAGGCGCTGCTCTGCGCGGCGGCGTCGTCGCCGGGCAGCAGGCGCTTGAGCCCGTTGTCCCACAGCATGTTGCGCATGGTGTCGAGCCAGCCGCCGACGCCGTCCGCGTCGAGCACGAGCACGTCGAGCTCTCCGTCGCGCGGGTCGGCGTCGGGCAGCAGCGTGATGCCGCCCTGCACCGTGCCGCAGTTGCCGACGAGCAGCGTGTGCGCGGTCGCGTCGACCGGGTCGGCGCCGTTCTCCGAGACCCGGAGGCCGATCACCTCGCTGGCCGAGACGGCACGGCCGAGCGACTCGACGTAGGCGAGCCAGCCCACGCGGTCCTTCAGGTCGTCGTCGGTCTCGGTGATCATGTGCGCGTCCACGCCGAAGCCGGCCATGACGGCGAACGCGTGCCGCTGCCGCTCGCCGTCGGCGTCGAAGCTCACCCAGCCCAGGTCGATCGGGGCGGCCTCGCCGTCCAGCGCCCGCGCGAACGCGGCGGGCAGGTCGTTGATGGGCACGTCGAGGTTGCGCGCCAGGAGGTTCCCGGTGCCCAGCGGCGCGATCGCGAGCTCCACGCCCTCCGCGGCCGCCACGGCCTCCGCGACCACGCGCACCGTGCCGTCGCCGCCCGCCGCCACGACGAGATCCGCGCCGGCCGCGATCACCGCATCCGCCGCGCCGCGGCCCGGGTCGTCCTCGGAGGTCTCCACCCACGTCACGCGGGGCTCGTCGGAGGCGCCGGAGAGCGCCTCCTCGAGTGCCGTCGTGAGCTCGTCCTTCGTGGTCTTGCTGGGGTTCCACACGATCCCGATGTGCTGGGCCATGAGCGGCTCCTCCCGTCTCGCACGTGGCACGAAGCCTACCGATCCGCCCTCAGGGGCGCACCGACGCCGTCACGGTGAACTTGGCGTTGCGCCCGGCCTGCCGTGTCGGCCCGACGATCCGCTCGAGCTGCGGCCGGCAGCCCAGGTGCGAGTTCCACACGCACCACAGCTGCCCGCCGGGGCGCAGCACGCGCGCCGCCTCGGCGAACAGGCGGGGCGCGAGCTGCGCCGTCACCGCGGCGTCGGAGTGGAACGGCGGGTTCAGCAGCACGAGGTCGGCGCTCGCGTCGGGGCAAGAGGCGAGGCCGTCGTCGCGGCGCACCGCCACCCGGTCGCCGACACCGTTCGCGTCGGCCGTGGCGCGGGCCGACGCGACCGCCGCGGCCGATCGATCGGTCGCCAGCACGCGGGCGCCCGGGCGCGCCAGGGCGTACGAGGCGGCGAGCACGCCCGTGCCGCACCCCAGATCGATCGCGTCCCGCGCGTCGGGCATATCGGGCAGGAAGCCGAGCAGGAAGCGCGTGCCGATGTCGATCGACGTGCCCGCGAACGCGGCGCCGTGCGCGCACACGACGAGCGGCGGATCGTCGTGTCGCTCGGCGCGGGGCCACGCCGGCCCGGCCGCGCCGCGCGGACCCGATGCCCGCAGCACGCGCGACTTCCCGACCCCGCGGTCGGCGGCGACCGAGCCGAAGTGCCGCGCGAGCACGTCGTTCATGGCGTGGCTCATGTGCTTCACCCGCCCGACGGCGACGAGCCGGACCTCCGCGTCGGCATGCGCCGCGACAAGACCGGCGATCTCGTCGAGCGCGTCGAGGGAGCGCGGCAGCTGCAGCAGCACGGTGCGGGCGCCGCGCACGAGCTCCGGGCCGAGGTCGTGCCATGTCACACCGGGCACCGCGATGTCCTCCGGGTCGTCGGCGGGCGAGGCCAGGCCGGCGTCGACGGCGTTCAGGCGCGCGGCCCGCTCGCCCGTGAGCGCGTCCTGATGCGCGCGTACCGTCGTCCCCGTGGCGGCCAGCGACAGGGCGATCGCCCCGTGGCGGTCGCCGATCACCACGGCGTCGCTTCCGCGCAGGTCCCCCGCCGCCGCGAGGAGGAGCCGATCGCTCGCGTCGGCGGCGACGAGATCGTGCGCCTCGAGATCGGGCCGGCGGCGCAGCCGCGCGGCGTGCGCGTCGAGCCACTCGACGGCGTTCACGACCGCCCGCTCATGCCGTGGCGCGCTCGTTGATCCGCTGCCCCACGACCGCCGAGACGCCGTCCTGCCGCATCGAGACGCCGTAGAGCGCGTCGGCGATCTCCATCGTGCGCTTCTGGTGCGTGATGACGATGAGCTGGCTGTTCTCGCGCAGCGCCTCGAACACGCCCAGCAGGCGGCCGAGGTTGGCGTCGTCGAGCGCCGCCTCCACCTCGTCGAGGATGTAGAACGGGCTCGGTCGCGCCTTGAAGATGGCGGTGAGCAGCGCGACCGCGGCCAGCGAGCGCTCGCCGCCCGAGAGCAGCGAGAGCCGCTCGATCTTCTTGCCCACCGGCCGCACCGAGACCTCGATGCCCGTCGTGAGCAGGCCGTCCGGCTTCGTCAGCGAGATCGATCCCGTGCCGCCCGGGAACAGGATCGGGAACACCTCGGCGAACGCCGCCTTCGTGTCCTCGAACGCCTCGGCGAAGATCGCCTGCATCCGCTCGTCGAGGTCGGCGATGATCGTCATGAGGTCCTTGCGGGTCTGCACGAGGTCGTCGAGCTGCTCGGTGAGGAACTTGTGCCGCTGCTCGAGCGCGGCGAACTCCTCGAGCGCCAGCGGGTTCACGCGGCCCAGCTGCGCGAGCTTGCGCTCCGCGTCGCGCAGGCGGCGCTCCTGCATGCGCCGGTCGTACGCGATCGTCGCCGGCGCGTCCTCGTCCGCGGCGTCGTCGGAGGCGGCCGCGTCGGGCGCCGGCGCGGCGTCCTCCGCGAGCGGCAGCGCCTCGTCGTCCGCTCCGCGCTCGAGCGCCTCGTCGGCCCCCTGCAGCAGCTCCCCCGCCTCGCGCGCGGGCGTGATGTCGGCGACGTCGCGCGGCACGGGCTGATCGGGCCCGTACTCGGCGACGAGCACCTCCTCGCCGAGCCCGAGCTCGCTCGAGACCCGCTCGAGCAGGCTGTTCAGCTGCACCTTCTTCTCGTGGATCTGCAGCTCGAGGCCGTGCACGCTCTCGGTGAGGCCGCTCAGGCGCTCGCGCAGCTGCGCCTCCTGGCGGCGCAGGTCGCGCAGCTCCTCGGACATCGCCGAGCGGGCGCTCTCGGCCTCGGCCAGGGCGAGCCGCGCCTCGGCGACCGAGCGGTCGACGGAGTCCATGAGGTGCGGCAGCTCGGCGGCCACGCCGGCGGCGACCTCGCGCTGCCGGCGGCGGATGACGGCGCGGCGGGCGGCCTGCGCGGCCGCCTCGCGCTCGCGCTCGCGCTGCCGCTCCAGGCCCACGGCGCGCGCCTCGGCCGCCCGCACGCGCTCGCGGAGCGTCTCGACCTCCAGCCGCGCGGCCATCTCGCCCTCGCGCGCCTTCTCGAGCGCCGCGAGCAGCCCGTCGCGCGAGGACGCGTCGAGGATCGGGCGCGGCTGCTGCAGCGCCCGATCGAGCTCCTCGGCCGCCGCGCGCGCCTTCGCCTCCGCCTCGGTCACCGCGGCCTGCGCCTGCGCGAGGCCCGCCTCGAGGCGCTCGCACTCCGCCACCGCGGCCTCGTGCCGCACCGTGACCTTGTTCACGTGCTCGGCGTGCTGCGCCAGCTGCGCGTCGTGCTGGCGCAGCTCCTGCAGCGCCTCCTTCGCCCTGGCGCGCGCGGACTGCAGGCGCTCGGTCGCCTCGCGGCGCTGCACGCCCAGGTCCTCGACGAGCACGCGCACCTCCGCGAGCCGATCCGCCGCCGCGTCGTGCTCCGCCTGCAGCTCGAGGCGCGAGCGGCCCTCGCCGGATCCGGCGCGCAGCGTGTGCGCCGTGAGCACCTCGCCGGCGCGCGTCACGACGGTGATCGGGCCCCCGAGCTCGGCCGCGGCCAGGGCCGGGGCCGCGGCGAGCGCCGCCGCGAGGTCGTCGGCGATCGCGACGTACGCGAGCACGCCCAGCACGCCCTCGGGCGCCGTCACGACGTCGCGCGCGGCGACGATGCCCGGAAGCGACGGGAAGGCGGGAGCAGTCGCCGGGGAGTCGGCGATCACGATGTCGACGACGCCGACGTCGCCCGCCCGCTCGGCCACGGCGCGCGCGTCGTCGCGCGTGCCGACGAGCACGCCCTCCGCGAGCGGCCCGAGCACGGCCGCGACGGCGGCCTCGCAGCCCGCCTCGACCTGCACGGCGTCGCCCACGAGGCCGCGGATGCCGTCGCCGCCGCGGGCGATCAGCTCGGCGGCGCCGTTCTTCACGTCGAGCGCGCTGCGCAGCGCGGCCGTCTTCGCCGTGAGCGCGTCGCCCTCGCGCTCGGCGGCGCGGTGCTGCTCGCGGATCCGCTCGAGCTCCGCCTCGGCCTCGGTCGCCGCCTGCTGCGCGTCCTCGTACGCTGCCTGGAACTGCGCGGCCGTGCCGGTGGTCTCCTCGACGCTCTCGAGCGCCTCGTACGCGGCCGCGGCCTCCACGCGCCGCGCGTGGGCGGCGTCCAGCGCCCGCTGCTGCCGCTCGACGGCCGCGCGCACCGCGACGAGCGCCGATTCGGCCGCCTCCGCCGATCCGCGCAGCGCCGTGATGCGCATGTCGTGCTCCGAGACGAGCGCGCTCTGCTCGGCGATGTCCTGGTCGAGCGCGTCCAGCTCGGCGCGCGCCGTGAGCAGCTCGTGCGAGGCCTCCCGCACGGCGTCCTGCGCCGCCCCGAGGCCGTCCGCGATGCGATCGATCTCGGCTCGTGCCTCGTCGATCGCCGCCTGCGTCACGGTGACGGCAGCGCCGGCGTCCTCGTCGTCCTGGCCGAGCAGCGCGAGCCGCTGGTTCGCGAGCGTGTACAGCCCGCGCAGCCGCTCCTGCACCTGCTCGAGCGCGAACGCCACGCGGCGGGCCTCGTCCACGGCCTCGGCGTTCTGCTGCGCCTCGAGCGACGCGATCCGCACCCGCACGCCGTCGGCCTGCTCCTGCAGCACGAGCCGCTCGGAGTGGCGCTCCTGCTCGCTGCGGTGGTGGTCGGCGAGGACCGCCCGCAGCTGCACGACGTCGTCGGCCAGCAGGCGCGCCTTCGCATCGCGCACGACGGCGGCGATCGTCTGCGCCTCGCGCGCGATCTCGGCCTGCCGCCCCAGCGGCTTGAGCTGGCGGCGGATCTCCCCCGCCAGGTCGCTCAGGCGCGTGAGGTTCTGCTCCATGGCCTCGAGCTTGCGGAGCGTCTTCTCCTTGCGGCGGCGGTGCTTGAGGATGCCCGCCGCCTCCTCGATGAAGCCGCGGCGGTCCTCGGGGGTCGCCTGCAGCACGGTGTCGAGCCGGCCCTGGCCCACGATGACGTGCATCTCGCGGCCCAGACCCGAGTCGCTCAGCAGCTCCTGCACGTCGAGCAGGCGGCACGACTCGCCGTTGATGGCGTACTCGCTCTGGCCGTTGCGGAACAGCGTGCGGCTGATCGTGACCTCGCTGTACTCGATGGGCAGCGCGCCGTCGGAGTTGTCGATCGTCAGCTGCACCTCGGCGCGGCCGAGCGGCCCGCGGGTGGCGGTGCCGGCGAAGATGACGTCCTCCATCTTGCCGCCGCGCAGGCTCTTGGCGCCCTGCTCGCCCATCACCCAGGCGAGGGCGTCGACGACGTTGGACTTGCCCGATCCGTTGGGGCCGACGATCGCGGTGACGCCCGGCTCCAGCACGAAAGTGGTCGGCTGCGCGAACGACTTGAACCCCTTGAGCGTCAAGCTCTTCAGGTGCATCCGCGTTCCTCCTCCGGCCGTGTCGATCCACGCTACCCGACACGCCGCGCGACGCCCGGCGTTCCGCGCCGCACGCGGCGTCATCGGCGGCGGACGGCGACCACGACACGCCCGGCGAGCGCCCGAATCTGAACGAAACCTTGACGCCCGTTGCGCCGGTGCCCTAACGTGATCTGCGGTTGCGCGCATCGGCGCGCGACGGCACGAGAGGAGATCGCGATGATGATCACGACAAAGCACACCCGCACGGGTGCCGTCGTCGACGCCGCGCTCCTCGGCGCCGGGAATCCGGATCTCGCATTCGGGCTCCTTCGCGGTCGACGCGGCTGACGCCCTCCCGCACCCCTCGCATCGCTCCGACCCTCGGGTCGCGGGGCATCTGATGCGCCGTCGCGCCGCCTGATCGGCGCGCCTCCCGCGGGATCCCCGGCCGCGATCCGTCGCGCCGCCATGGTCCCGGCGTCCCTTCATGGATCCCGGATCCGCCCCTCGGGGCTCCGTGATCCGCCGTCTCCGTGTCCCACCGGGATGTCGGAGACCCTCCCCAGCGTGCGGATCGCACATCCCGCGATCCGCCCCTCCCCCTCACAAAGGACAGAACCATGTCGCAGACCGTGCAGCACCCCACCCGTGACCCGGCGTTCGCCGAGCAGCAGCCCCGGCCGCCCCAACCTCCCCGGCCCCCGTCCGAGGCGATCGCCGCGCTGGATTCCCGCGCTCCCCGCACCGCGCTCGCCGACCGCATCGCGATGCGGATCGGACTGTGGCTGATGCTGTGGGGCACCCGCCCCCAGTACATCCGCCGCGACGAGGCCGAGGCGCTCCTGGAGCGCCGCCGCCTCCTGCAGGCCCACCTGACGCTGGGGCACACCGGCCCCCGCCATCCGCACGCGTGACCCGCGTCGACGAACGAAAGAGAACCATCATGATCAGCGACACGCTGACCATCGCCCCGCTGCACGTGCCGGAGTCCCTCGACGCCCCGGACGCCGCCGACTTCCGCACCATGGTGCGCATCGGCAACGAGGAGTGGGCGCGCAACGCCCGCACCGACCTGATCGACGAGGACGAGCTGGACGTGCTCACGCGGTGGCAGAACACCACCGACTACACGCACCACGGCCTCGTCGCGCGCGTCGGCGACCGCATCGCGGCCATAGCGGTGTGCACCTACGAGAACACGACCGCGCAGGCGGCCGAGGTGTGGGTGAACCTGGCCGAGGAGTTCGACGACGACGAGCTCCACGACCGCATGCTCGCGGAGGCGGAGCACCTCGCGGCCGATGCGGGGCGCACCGCCCTGCAGGTCTACTCCATCCACCCGGCGGGCGAGTCGGGCGACATGCTCGACTCGCCCACCGGCTTCGGGCGCATCCCGCACGATGTGCCGGCGCGTCGGCTCGTGCGCAACGGGTACGCGCTGCAGCAGGTGGAGCGCACGAGCATCTTCGACCTGCGCGGCTCGTTCGACGAGGTCGACCGGCTGCTCGAGGAGTCACTCGCGGCCGCCGGGCCGGACTACCGCGTCGTGACCTGGACAGGTCGCACGCCCGAGGAGTACATCGACGGCTACGCCGCCATCCTCGGGCGCCTGGCCACCGACGCGCCCACGGGCGAGATGGTGTCGGAGGCGAGCGAGTGGAACGCTGAGCGCGTGCGCCGCCGCGACGAGCGCCAGGAGCGCGCCGGCCGCCGCCTCAGCGTGGTCCTCGTGATCCACGAGCCCACGGGCCAGGTCGCCGCGCACAACGACCTCGGCATCGGACCGGACCGCACGAAGCCGACGGAGCAGTACGGCACGCTCGTCGCGCCGGAGCACCGCGGCCACCGCCTCGGATCGGTCGTGAAGTGCGTCGGCCTCGAGCGCTGGCGCGAGGCCGTTCCCGAGTCGCCGTGCGTCATCACGTGGAACGCCGAGGAGAACCGCTTCATGCTCGACGTCAACGAGCGCGTCGGCTTCCGCCCGCTCGCCTACGCGGGCGCGTGGGAGAAGCGGATCGGCTGACGAGTGCCCCTACCGTAGAGGCATGACACAGCGGATCGTCGTGATCGGGGGCGGGGTGGGCGGCGCCCGCTTCGTGAAGGGGGTGCGCGAGCACGTGCGGCGCGAGGGTCTCGACGCCCGCATCGACGTGGTGGTCAACACGGCGGACGACTGGTGGGTGTCGGGCCTGCGCATCGCCCCCGATCACGACAGCATCCTCTACGCCCTCGCGGGTGTGAACGACGCCGAGCGCGGCTGGGGTCGCGCGGGCGAGACCGAGCGCGTCTCGGCCGAGCTGGCGGCGTGGGGCACGGCGCCCGAGTGGTTCACGCTCGGCGACTTCGACCTCGGCACGCACATCGCGCGCACGGCATGGCTGCGCGGCGGCGCGACGGTGTCGGAGGTGTACCGGCGCCTCGGCGCGCGGTGGGAGCTGGGCGCCACGCTCCACCCCGCCACCGACGACGAGATCGACACGCACGTGCTCCTCGAGGGCGGCGGATCGATCCACTTCCAGGAGTGGTGGGTGCGCCACCGCGCCCAGCTGCCCGCGACCGGCTTCGTGCAGCACGGCATCGAACTCGCCCAGCCGGCGGCGGGCGCGCTCGGCGCGATCGAGCTGGCCGACGTCATCCTCTTCGCCCCGTCCAACCCGGTCGTCTCGATCGGTCCGATCGTCGCGGTGCGGGGCCTGCGCGAGGCGCTGCGCGGGGCCGCCGCCCCGATCGTCGGGGTGTCGGGCATCATCGGCGGATCGGTCGTGCGCGGCATGGCGGACGCGTGCCTGGCGGCCATCGGCGTCGAGACCTCGGCCGCCGCGGTCGCGCGCCACTACGGCGCGCGCGGCGCGGGCGGACTGCTCGACGGCTGGCTCGTGGCCGAGGAGGACGCCGCCGCCGTGCCGTCGATCCGCGACGTCGGCATCGAGACCCGCGCGGTCCCCCTCTGGATGCGCGACGCCGACATCTCGGCCCGCCTCGCCGACGACGCTCTGTCCCTCGCCGCCGAGCTGGTCTGACTCAGCGCCGCCGCTGGCACCCCGGGCAGTAGTGGCTCGAGCGGTTGGCGAACGCCACGCGCACGATCGCGCGGCCGCAGCGCGGGCACGGCTGCCCCGTGCGGCCGTAGGCGTTGAGGCTGTGGGCGAAATAGCCGGCCTCGCCGTTGACGTTGACGTACTGCGCGTCGAAGCTCGTGCCGCCCTCGGCCAGCGCCTTGCGCAGCACGGCCCGCACCTCGGCCAGCAGCCGGTTCGCCGCACGGGTCGACAGCGCCGACGCGGGCGTCTCGGGGTGCAGGCGCGCCGCCCACAGCGCCTCGTCGGCGTAGATGTTGCCGATGCCGCTCACCACGGCCTGATCCAGCAGCACGCGCTTGATCGCCGACGCCTTGCGCGCCAGCGCCCGGCGGAACCCGGCGTCGTCGAAGGCCGGATCGAGGGGATCGCGCGCGATGTGCGCGGCCTGCGCGGGCACGAGCGGCGCGGCGTCGCCGAAGCCGCCCGCTGCGCCCTCCGGGGTCGGCACGAGCGGATCGACCGCAAGGGATCCGAAGGTGCGCTGATCCGCGAACACGATCGCGAGCTCGCCGTGCTCGGGGTGCGCGATCGCGAACCGCACGCGCTCGTGGCGCTCGGCCGGTGCGCCCGGCGCGCGCAGCAGCATCTGCCCGCTCATGCCGAGGTGCACCATGAGGGCCTCGGGACCGGCAGCGGCCGCGTCGGCGAGCGGCAGCCACAGGAACTTGCCGCGGCGGGCGGCGCCGAGGATGCCGCGCCCGGCCAGGCGCGCCTCGAAGTCCGCCGCCGTGCCGGCGTGGCGGGTCAGCGCGCGGGGGTCGAAGACCTCGACGCCGAGGATCGTCGCCGCGGTGACGGCGGGCGCGAGGCCGGATCGGACGACCTCGACCTCGGGCAGCTCAGGCACGGGCCGGGGCGTCCTGCGCGTCCTGCCACAGCCGCAGCGCGGCGGCCATCTCGGCCTGCTTCTTGCTGACGCCCTGCCCGCTCGCCTCGCGGTCGCCCACGCGCACGATGGCGGTGAAGCGGCGGTCGTGGGCCGGGCCCTCGGCGGTGACCTCGTAGGCGGGCGGCGCCACGCCGAGCCGAGCGGCGAGCTCCTGCACGGCCGTCTTCGGGTCGCCGACGGCGCCGTAGCGGTCGGGGTCGTCCACGAGCGGCGTGATCAGCCGCTGCACGAGCGCGAGCGCGGCCGTGCGGCCGGCCGAGAGGTACGCGGCGCCGAAGATCGCCTCGGTGGCGTCGGCCAGGATCGAGTCCTTGTCGCGCCCGCCCGTGCGCTCCTCGCCGCGCCCCAGCTTGATGTGCGCGCCGAGTCCGAGCTCGCGCGCGACGGCCGCCAGCGCGACCATCGACACGACGCCCGCGCGGCGACGCGACAGCGTGCCCTCGGCGTCGTTCGGGAAGCGCTCGTAGAGCATCGACGTCACGGCGAGGCTCAGCACCGAGTCGCCGAGGAACTCGAGGCGCTCGTTGTGCGGGATGCCGCCGTGCTCGAACGCGTACGAGCGGTGCGTCAGGGCCAAATCGAGAAGCTCGGCGTCGATGTCGACGCCGAGCTTCTCGATCAGAGACCTGTGAGTCTGGATCTCCGTCACGTGACGGGGATCAGACGTCGGCGACCTTGCGGCCCTTGTACTCCAGGAACAGCTCGGTGCCCTGCGAGTCCGTCACGACCTTGGCCTGGTGGGGACGGCTGTAGACGACCTTGCCGTTCTCGACGGTCTTGACGAGGGGGGTCGCCTCGGCCTTCCACTGCGCGCGACGCGAGCGCGTGTTGGAACGGGAGACCTTCCGCTTCGGGGGGTTACCTGCCATGACTGACTCTCTTCTGTGCTCGGGGCGGCGCCTTAACGCGCCGAACCATTCGGGTCGGTGAATTCCTGGAGCGCAGCCCACCGGGGATCGACCGGTTCCTGCTGCGCTGCACCGGAGCTCTCCGCCAGACGCTCACCCGTGATCGGGTCGAGCCCGGGGCAATCCGGCTGGCACACCGGCTGGAATGGAAGCGCGAGGACAATGGCGTCTCTGACCAGATTTTCAAGATCCACGTGGTCGTCTTGAACTTCGAAGTCAGCCGCTTCCTGACCAGGGTACTCGAAAAGCTCCTGGAATTCGACTTCGACGCGCTCCGCGAGGTCGCGCAGGCAGCGCCCGCACACGCCCTCATAGACGGTCTCGACCTCGCCCGTGACGAGGACCCCCTCGTGCACCGACTCGAGACGCACGTCGAGATCGAGCTCGCGCCCCTTCTCCACCGTGACGATCCCCTCACCCCAGCGCGCGGGCGCGGGCACGACGAGGTGATGCTCCCGCATCTCGCCGGGCTTGCGGACGATGTCGCGCGCGGGCAGCACGAAGGGTCCGGACAGTCGCGTCTTCACCCATCCATCCTACCGGCGACGGGCGGACCCAGGGCCGGTCAGAACTCGCTCGACGTCGCCTGCGCGAGGTAGCGGGCCACCGGGCCGGGCACATACGGCGACACGTCGCCGCCGAGGCCGGCCACCTGCCGCACGAGCGAGCTGGAGACGACCGAGTTGGCCGGATCGGCGAGCAGGAAGACCGTCTCGACGGCGGCGAGGTGGTTGTTCACGACCGCCATCGGCGTCTCGTAGATGACATCGGCCTGCGTGCGGATGCCCTTCACGAGCACGCCCGCACCCACCTCCTGCGCGTAGTCGACGAGCAGGCCCACGCTCCACGAGCCGATCACGATGTCGCCGGCGATGCCCGCGTCCTGGATCGACTCCTCCAGCAGGGCAAGGCGCTGCGCGATCGGCAGCATCGCCTCCTTGTCGGGGTTGTGCACCACGAGCACGTGCAGCTGGTCGTAGAGGTGCGCCGCCCGGCGGATCACGTCGAGATGTCCGAGGGTCGGCGGATCGAACGATCCGGGCACGACGGCGATCCGGCTGCTCATGATCCTCAGCCTACTGGCACGCGCCGGGCTTCCCGGCGACGAGGCACCGGCAGGCGTCACGCCTTGGACAGGGCCGCGCGCTCCTGCTGCGTCACCCGACGGCGCAGCGCGTCGGCGAGCCCCGGGTGGGCATCCAGCAGCGGATCCGCCTCGAGGATCGCCTCGGCGGCCCCGCGCGCCCGCGCGATGAGCCCGGCGTCCTTGATGACGCGCAGCAGCCGCAGCGACGAGCGGACGCCCGACTGCGCGTCGCCGAGCACGTCGCCCTCGCCGCGCAGCTCGAGGTCGACCTCGGCCAGCTCGAAGCCGTCGAGCGTGGCGGCGACCGCCTCGACCCGGGCGCGGGCGGGCGTCTCGGGCGCCGCCTCGGTGACGAGCAGGCACAGGCCCGGCACTCCCCCGCGGCCCACGCGCCCGCGCAGCTGGTGCAGCTGCGAGACGCCGAAGCGGTCGGCGTCGAGGATGATCATGGTCGACGCGTTCGGCACGTCCACGCCCACCTCGATCACGGTGGTAGCCACGAGCACGTCGATGTCGCCCGCGGCGAAGGACTGCATGATGCGGTCCTTCTCCTCGCCGGGCATCTTGCCGTGCAGCGTCGCGATGCGCAGGCGCCCCACGCGCGGGTGCGTCGCGAGCAGCTCCGCCAGCTGCACGACGCCCCAGCGCGGCCCGGTCTGCTCGCCGTCCACGGGCGGCGCGAGCGCGTCGGGATCGTCCTCGACGGCGGCGGCGCCCTTCGCCTCGAGGTCGATGGCGGGGCACACGACGAACACCTGGTGCCCCTTGTCGACCTCCTCGGCGGCGCGCTCCCACACGCGCCCGAACCACGCCGGCTTCTCGCCGACGGGCGCGACGAAGGTCTCGATGCCGGCGCGCCCTGCCGGCATGGTCCGGATCGTCGACACGTCGAGATCGCCGAACACCGTCATCGCCACGGTGCGCGGGATCGGCGTGGCGGTGAGCACGAGGGCGTGCGGCGTCGTGCCCTTCGCGCGCAGCGTCTCGCGCTGCTCCACGCCGAAGCGGTGCTGCTCGTCGACCACGACGAGGCCGAGGTCGGCGAAGGTCGTCTTCTCGCTCAGCAGGGCGTGCGTGCCGACGACGATGAGCGCCTGCCCCGACGCGACCCGCAAGGCGGCCTTGCGGCGCTCGGCCGCGCCCATCTGGCCCGTCAGCAGCGTGGGCATGAGGTGCGGCGCGAGCTCGGGACCGAGCATGCGCGTGATGGAGCGCAGATGCTGCGCCGCGAGCACCTCGGTGGGCGCGATGAGCGCCGACTGACCGCCCGATTCGGCCACCTGCAGCATGGCCCGCAGCGCGACGAGCGTCTTGCCCGAGCCGACCTCGCCCTGCACGAGCCGGTTCATCGGCCAGTCCGCCACGAGATCGGCCGCGATGCTCTGCCCCACCGAGACCTGATCGGGCGTCCGCTCGAACGGCAGGGCCGCGTCGAAGCGCTCGAGCAGGCCGCCGGGGGTCGCCGGGCGGCGCGTGGCCGACATCATCCGCACGAACTGCCGCTGCTGGGCCAGCGCCGTCTGCAGCACGAGCGCCTCGTGCATGCGCAGCGTGTGCCGCGCCACGTGCGCCTGCTCCTCGGTGGCGGGGCGGTGCACGAACTCCAGCGCCTCGCGCGCCGTGAGCAGCGACTCGCGGAAGCGCAGCTCGTCGGGGATCGGATCGGGGATCTCGCCGAGCCCGTCCAGGACGATCGCCATCGCCTTCTGGATGTCCCAGCTCGGCATGGCGGCGGTGGCCGGGTACAGCGGCACGGGCTGCTTGGCCCACTCCTCGGCCCGGAGGGCGTCGTCGCCCTCCTCGAACAGCTGGAAGTTGGGGTGCGAGAACTGCAGCCGCCCCTGGTACCAGCCGACCTTGCCCGAGAAGACGCCGCGGCTGCCGACGGCGAGCTGGTTCTCGCGCCAGGGCTGGTTGAAGAACGTCAGGCTCGCCTGCCCGCGGCCGTCGCTGATGACGACCTCGAGGATGCTGCCGCGGCGGTTGCGCATGGGCCGCTTGTTCACGGCGACGACCTCGGCGACGATCGTGACGGTCTCGCCCTCGACGAGCCCGCTGATGGGCGTCAGCTCGCCACGCAGCGCGTAGCGGCGCGGGTAGTGCGCCACGAGGTCGCCGACGTTCTCCATGCCGAACGCCTTCTTCAGCCCGCCCGCTTCCTTCGCCGGCAGGGCGCCCGCGAGCGGCGTGTCGAGCGTGAAGGGCATGCGCCGAGTCTAAGACGGGTCCCCGACAGCGGCCCCTCGCCCGAGGCGAGGCTCCGCGGCGCGTCAACTATCGTGATCGGGTGACGAGGATCATCGCCGGGGCGGCCGGGGGCGTGCGGCTGGACGTGCCCGACGCGGGCACGCGGCCCACGAGCGACCGCGTGCGAGAATCGCTCTTCGGCGCGCTCGAGACGACGGGCCTGCTCGAGGGCACCTCGGTCGTCGACCTGTACGCGGGGTCGGGGGCACTCGGTCTCGAGGCGCTCAGCCGGGGCGCCGCCGCCGTCGACCTCGTCGAGCGGGCACCGCGCGCGGCGCAGGTCGTGCGCGCCAACGCGGCCCGCGTCGCGAAGGCCGCCGGCCGCGAGGCCGCGGTGCATCAGTCGGCCGTGCAGGCGTTCCTGCGCGGCGCGCGCCGCACCTACGACCTCGCCTTCCTCGACCCGCCCTACGACCTCGCGGACGAGACGGTGGCGGAGGATCTGCGCCTGCTCGCTCCCCTGCTCGCGCCCGACGCGATCGTCGTCGTCGAGCGCGCCTCCCGATCCGCGCCGCCCGATTGGGCCGCCGCCGGGCTCGCGCCGCTGCGCGATCGTGCCTACGGCGACACGGCCCTGTGGTGGGGCGAGCCGCCGCAGGCCTGAGCGCCCGCGATCACTCCGGCCGCACGCGCACGACGACCTTGCCGCGGCCCTTGCCACGGCCGATCCGCGCGACGGCCTCGGCGGCCCGCTCGAGCGGGAGCTCGGCGTCGATCGCGGGCCGCACCTCGCCCGCGTCGGCGTGGGCGGCGAGGGTCTCGAGGCCCGCCGACGTCTCGGACGACGTGAGCATGACGAGGCGCTGCCGCGTGAACGGGTCGAGCATCGCGGCGCGGATCGCGCGGCCGAGCCCGCCGATCGGCGCGCCCTCGGGCTCGGCGCCGACGATCACGAGCGCCCCGCGCGGCGCGAGGGCGCGGCGCAGCGCGCGCAGGGGCCGGTGCCCGCCGGTGTCGATGATCGCGTCGAACGGACCGCGCGCGAGCGGATCCTCCGCGGTGTAGTCGACCACCTCGTCCGCCCCGACCGCCGCGACGAGGTCGGTCTTCGCCGCGCTGCACGCCCCGACGACCGCGGCCCCTGCGGCCTTCGCCAGCTGCACGGCCAGGTGCCCCACGCCGCCCGCCGCGCCGAGCACGAGCACCCGGTGGCCGGGCGCGACGCGCGCCGACCGCAGCGCCGAGAGCGCCGTGCTGCCCGAGACGACGAGCGCCGCCGCCTCGGCGAACGTCAGGCTGTCGGGCTTGCGTGCGAGCCGGTCGCGGCGCACGACCGCGTACTCGGCGAGGCCGCCGTCGCCCACGCGCGCGCTGCCGAAGACCGCGTCGCCCACGGCCAGGTCGGTCACGCCCGCGCCCACGGCGTGCACGCGGCCGGCCACCTCCATGCCGAGCACCCGCTCGCCCTTCAGCGGCATCGCCAGGCGCACCGGCGCGGGCCGGCCCTCCAGCAGGTGCACCGTGCCCGCCTCGATCCCGGTCGCGACGACCGCGACCGCCACCTCGCCCTCGCCCGCGGCGGGCTCGGCCCGCTCCGCGAGCCTCAGCACCTCCGGACCGCCGTAGCCGCCCTGCACCATCGCCCTCATGCCGCTTCCCTTCGGCCGGTCACTGCTGCTCGGGGTACGAGAACACCTCGTCGAGCCGCGCGCCGAGGGCGCGGGCGATGAGGAACGCGACCTCGAGCGAGGGCGAGTAGCGCCCCTGCTCGATCGCGATGAGGGTCTGGCGGGTCACGCCGACGCGCTGCGCCAGCTCGGCCTGCGTCATCTCGCCGGCCTCGAACCGCAGGCGGCGGATGCTGTTGGTCACCTTCGTGGGCTTCACCATCGCGGATCGAACTCCCCGCGGTAGCAGATCACGCCCGCGGCGCCGCCGACGATGGCGGACAGGAAGAAGCCGAGGAAGATCGCATTGGCGATCCAGAACGCGTCCTGCTCGAGCATCGCGAGCGCCAGCGCGCCGAGCGCACCCGCGACGACGAACGCCGACCCCACCCGCTCCCCCAGCCGGGCGATCGCGATGTCGCGCTCGTCCGGCTTCGGGCTCTCGGGGTCGGTGAAGACGCGGAACACGGCGTTCAGCACGATCGCGGCCACCACCGAGCCGGCGATCGTCCAGATCATCGGCCACGCGAACGGCCGCTCGACGAGCGGCGCCTCCGGCCCGGCGAACAGCAGCACGAGATAGACCGGATAGCCGACGAGCGCGAGCGCGAGGCCGATCCACGCGCTGCGCTCCTCCGGTGCCGTCGACGAGGCCATGGGGCCACCTCCGTGATGTAAAGAATTCCTGACACGCTCAACGTAAAGCGTTGCCGACATGGTGTCAAGGATTATTTACACGCGGATCAGCGGGCCCCGGACTCCTCCCGCGCGCCGATGCGGCGCGAGCGCAGGTCGACGAGCCCGACGACGAGGGCGAGGACCATGCAGGCCGCGACGATGATGAGGCCGTGCATGTAGGCGTCGCGGTACACCGTGCCGCGGGGCTCGCTGTCGGTCTCGCCGAACACGGTCGCATAGAACAGCGACAGCGCCACGGCCATGCCGATCGCCGAGCCCACGCGCTGCACCAGCTGGCCGACGGATCCCGCCAGCCCGCCCTGGACGGGCGGCACCTCGGCCAGGGTGAGCGTCTGGTTCGGCGAGATCACGAAGCCGCCGCCGATGCCGCCCAGCAGCAGCGCGGCCGCCGAGAGCCACGGCACGGCCGCCGCGGGCGCGAACGCCGCCACGAGCGCGAGCCCGCCCACGCCGAGCAGCACGAGCGTGAGGCCGATCACGACGAGCGGGCGCCCGAGGCGGCCCACGAGGCGGCCGCCGATCACGGAGGTCGCGGCGCTCGCGAGCGCGAAGCCGATCGTCGTCAGGCCCGCCGCCATCGCGCCGACGCCGAGCCCCGTCTGCAGGTAGAGCGTCGTGATGATGAACATCGACGGCATGCCGGCGAAGTACGCCGTCATCAGCAGCGTGCCGTTGCGGTAGGACGGGATGCGCAGCAGCCCGAGCGGCACGAGGGGCGCGCCGCCGCCGCGCTCGTAGCGCCGCTCCCACCACACGAACGCCACGATGGCGGGCGCGAAGATCGCCAGTGCCCACCAGCGAGCCGGATCGTCGGTCGGCTCGCCCGTCGTGAACAGGAACGGCAGCATCAGCGCGATCACGGCGACGCCGAACAGCACGATGCCGACGGGGTCGAGCGAGATCCGGCCCCGGCGCTCCGGCTTGAGGTCGGGCAGCGCCCACAGCGCGAGGACCACGGCGGCAAGGCCCAGGGGCACGTTCATCCAGAAGATGCCGCGCCAGCCGTCGTCGCCGCCGCCCAGCTCGACGAACACGCCGCCGATGACGGGGCCGAGCGCGGTGCCCAGGCCGATGGTCGCGCCGAGCAGGCCGAACGCCATGCCGCGCTCGCGCCCCGTGAACACGCGCTGCAGCACGCCCATCACCTGCGGCATCTGGATGCCCGCGGCCACGCCCTGCGCGATGCGCGCGGCGATGAGCAGCTCGGCCGTCGGCGCGAGCGCGCACGCGGCGCTCGTGATCGCGTACAGCACGAGCCCGATGACGAACAGGCGGCGCGGCGACAGCTGGTCGCCCAGGCGCCCCATCGGCACGAGCAGCAGGCCGAAGGCCAGCACGAAGCCCGACACGATGAGCTGCAGCTCGGTGGAGCCGGCTCCCAGGACCTCGCGGATCGCGGGCAGCGCCACGTTGACCTTCGACATGTCGAGGATCGTGAGGGCGGCGACCGCCGCGCACACCACGAACGCGCGCCAGCGGTGCGGCACCGCCCCGGGGGCGTGCCCGCTCTGCGCGCTCACCACGGCAGCAGCGGATCCACGGCGACGGCGATGAAAACCAGCGTGAGGTACGTGATCGAGGCGTGGAACACCCGCATCGGGCCCACGTTCTCGCCCTTCACGGTGAGGTTGTAGAGGCGGTGCGACTCGTACACGAACCAGCCGCCGAACACGAGCGCCGACACCGTGTAGACGATCCCCATGCCCCCGACGGGGATGAGCAGCAGCGAGCAGGCCAGCGTCGCCCACGCGTAGAGGATGATCTGCAGGCCCACCTGCGTGCCCGAGCGCGTGGCGCCGAGCATCGGCACGTCGGTCTCCTCGTAGTCGGCCGCGTACTTGATCGACAGCGGCCAGTAGTGCGCCGGCGTCCACAGGAACACGAGCGCGAAGAGCACCAGCGGCGGCCAGCCGAGCGAGCCCGTCACGGCCGCCCACCCGATGAGCACGGGGAAGCAGCCGGCGATCCCGCCCCACACGATGTTCTGCTCGGTGCGGCGCTTGAGGATCATCGTGTAGATGACGACGTAGAAGAAGATCGCGAACGCCGACAGCGCGGCCGTCAGCGGGTTCGTGAACGCGAGGAACCACACGGTGGACCCGATCGCGAGCGTCCACGCGAAGATCAGCGCGGCGCGCGGGGTCACCTCACCCGTGACGATCGGCCGGTTCTTCGTGCGCCGCATGTGCGCATCGATGTCGCGGTCGATGTACATGTTGAACGCCGCCGCCGACCCGGCGCTCGCCGACCCGCCGATGACGGTCGCGAGCACGAGCCACAGGTTGGGCACGCCGTCGGCGGCGAGGAACATCACGGGGATCGTCGAGACGAGCAGCAGCTCCAGCACGCGCGGCTTGGTCAGCGCGACGTACGCGCGGATCTTCCGCCCCAGGCTCGAGCGCGCGGTGCCCCCGTCGGTGGTGCGCGGATCGGGAACGGTCGTGGTCATCGCCCCTCGTCCCCTCGCTTCACACCGGCACAGACCGCCTCAGTCTACGGCATGAGGATGCTGTGAGCCCGCTCTACGGCCCCTTCGGCAGGCGCGGCGGGCGGCCCCGCGCCGGCGTGAACCATACCCTCCGAGCGCGGCCCGGTCGAGGGCGGATCCGCGGGGTCTCCCGCTCGCTATGCTGGCCTTGAAACGCGCGCCCGTGCGCCGCCGCCGTGGGTACACGACGGCCCCGGATCATGCGCGGGCGCTCCACCCAGACGAAAGGCGGTCCCGTGTCGGAACTGCGTTGGGACGAGATCGATCGACGGGCCGTTGACACGGCGCGCGTGCTGGCCGCGGACGCGGTGGAGAAGGTCGGCAACGGCCATCCCGGCACCGCGATGAGCCTGGCCCCCGCCGCGTACCTGCTCTACCAGCGGGTGATGCGCCACGATCCGAGCGAGACGCGCTGGCCCGGGCGCGACCGGTTCATCCTGTCGGCCGGCCACTCCTCGCTGACGCAGTACGTGCAGCTGTACCTCGGCGGCTTCGGGCTCGAGCTCGACGACCTCAAGGCGCTGCGCACGTGGGGCTCGAAGACCCCGGGGCACCCGGAGCTCGGGCACACGGACGGCGTCGAGATCACGACCGGCCCGCTCGGGCAGGGCCTGGCCTCGTCGGTCGGCTTCGCCTACGCGGCGCGCTACGAGCGCGGCCTGTTCGACCCCGAGGCGCCGGCCGGCGAGAGCCCGTTCGACCACTTCGTGTACGTGATCGCCTCGGACGGCGACATGCAGGAGGGCGTGACGAACGAGGCCTCCTCGCTCGCGGGCCACCAGCAGCTCGGCAACCTCGTCGTGCTCTACGACGCGAACCAGATCTCGATCGAGGACGACACGGACGTCGCCTTCACCGAGGACGTCGCGGCGCGCTACGAGGCGCTCGGCTGGCACGTGCAGACGGTGGACTGGAAGAAGACCGGCGAGTACTCCGAGGACGTCCACGAGCTGCACCGCGCGATCGAGGCGGCGAAGGCCGAGACGTCCAAGCCGTCGCTCATCGTGCTCACGACGATCATCGGCTGGCCCTCCCCCGGCAAGCAGAACACCGGCAAGATCCACGGCTCGGCGCTCGGCGCCGACGAGCTGCGCGCCACGAAGGAGGTGCTCGGCTTCGATCCCGAGCAGCACTTCGTCGTCGCCGACGACGTGCTCGCCCACACCCGCGCCCTGAAGGAGCGCGGCCGGGCCGAGCGCGAGGCGTGGCAGGAGCGCTTCGACGCGTGGGCCGAGGCCAACCCCGAGCGCAAGGCGCTGTGGGACCGGCTGGCGACCGGCGAGCTGCCCGACGGCCTCGAGGACGCCCTGCCGGTGTTCGAGGCCGGCAAGGCCGTGGCCACCCGCGCCGCGTCCGGCCAGGTCATCAACGCCATCGCCGACGTCATGCCCGAGCTGTGGGGCGGATCGGCCGACCTCGCCGAGTCGAACCTCACCACCATCAAGAGTGCGGCATCGTTCATCCCCGAGGAGTGGTCGACGCACGAGTGGTCGGGCAACCCCTACGGCCGCGTGATGCACTTCGGCATCCGCGAGCACGCCATGGCCGCGATCGTCAACGGCATCGTGCTGCACGGACCCACCCGCGCATTCGGCGGCACGTTCCTGCAGTTCGCCGACTACATGCGCCCGGCCGTGCGACTGGCCTCGCTCATGGGCATCCCCAGCGTGTACGTGTGGACGCACGACTCGATCGCGCTCGGCGAGGACGGCCCCACGCACCAGCCGATCGAGCACCTCGCGGCGCTGCGCGCGATCCCCGGCCTCGCCGTCGTGCGCCCCGCCGACGCCAACGAGACGTCGTACGCCTGGTACGAGATCCTGAAGCGCCGCGGCGGCCCCGCCGGCATCGCGCTCACCCGCCAGGGCGTGCCGACGTTCGACCGCTCCGAGTTCGCCCCCGCCTCGCTCGTGTCCAAGGGCGCGTACGTGCTCGCCGACGCGCCGGACGGCGAGCCCGACGTCATCCTCATCGGCACCGGATCCGAGGTGCAGGTGGCCGTGGCCGCCCGCGAGCAGCTGGCTGCCGAAGGCGTGAACGCCCGCGTCGTATCGGCCCCGTGCCTCGAGTGGTTCGCCGAGCAGGACGAGGAGTACCGCGAGAGCGTGCTGCCGTCGTCGGTGAGGGCGCGCGTGTCGGTCGAGGCCGGCATCGCGATGCCGTGGCACGCCATCGTCGGCGACGCCGGGCGCTCGGTCTCGATCGAGCACTATGGCGCCTCGGCCGACTACCAGACCCTGTACGAGAAGTTCGGCATCACCGCCGAGGCCGTCGCCCAGGCGGCACGCGAGTCCATCGAGGAGTCGAAGTGAGCACCACACCCACCGCACAGCTCGCCGCCGCCGGCGTCAGCATCTGGCTCGACGACCTCTCGCGCCAGCGCATCCAGAGCGGCAACCTGCAGCAGCTGATCGAGACGCGCAACGTGACGGGCGTCACGACGAACCCGACGATCTTCGCCGGCGCGCTCGCGAACGGCGAGGCCTACGACGCGCAGGTCACGCAGCTGGCCGCCGCCGGCGCCAGCGTGGACGAGGCGATCTTCACGATCACCACCGACGACGTGCGCTCGGCGTGCGACGTGTTCGCCCCCGTCTTCCAGGAGACCGGCGGCGTCGACGGCCGCGTGTCGATCGAGGTCTCCCCCGAGCTCGCGAACGACACCGAGGGCACCATCGCGCAGGCGCGCGACCTCGCCGACCGCGTGGGTCGCCCGAACGCGCTCATCAAGATCCCCGCGACGAAGGCGGGCCTGCCCGCCATCACCGAGGTGATCGGATCGGGCATCAGCGTGAACGTGACGCTGATCTTCTCGCTCGAGCGCTACGGCGAGGTCATCGACGCCTACCTCGCCGGCCTCGAGAAGGCCCGCGACGCCGGCATCGATCTCTCGACGATCCAGTCGGTGGCGTCGTTCTTCGTCTCGCGCGTGGACACCGAGGTCGACAAGCGCCTCGCCGCGCTCGAGTCGCCCGACGCCGCCGCGCTCAAGTCGAAGGCCGGCGTGGCGAACGCCCGCCTGGCGTTCGAGCTCTACGAGCAGCGCTTCGCCGAGGAGCGCGCGACGAGCCTCGTCGCGGCCGGCGCCAACGTGCAGCGCCCGCTGTGGGCCTCCACCGGCGTGAAGGACCCGGCGCTGCCCGACACCCTGTACGTCGCCGAGCTCGTGGCGCCCGGCACCGTCAACACCATGCCGGAGAAGACGCTCGAGGCGACCTTCGACCACGCCGTGATCGCGGGCGACACCGTCACGGGCGCCTACTCGGACGCGCACGCCGTCATGGACGCGCTCGCCTCGGTGGGCATCGACTTCGACGACGTCACCCAGGTGCTCGAGGACGAGGGCGTGCAGAAGTTCGTCGCCTCCTGGCAGGAGCTGCAGGCCACCGTCGACGCGGCCCTGAAGGGGGCCTCCGCGTGACCTTCTCGATCCACGTCTCCGGCGCCGCCGAGGCGGCGGTGGAGCGCACGCTCCCCACGCTCGTCGCGGATCTCGTGGCCTCCGGCATCACCGGCGGCGACCCGACCCTGTGGGGCCCCGAGGCCGAGTCCGAGTCCGCCAAGCGGCTCGGCTGGGTGAACGCCGTGTCGGTGTCGCGCCCGCTCGTCCCCGAGATCCTCGCCCTGCGCGAGGAGCTGAACGCGAAGGGCGTCGACCGCATCGTGCTGGCCGGCATGGGCGGCTCGTCGCTCGCGCCCGAGGTGATCGCCCAGACCGCGGGCGTCGAGCTGACGATCCTCGACTCGACGGCCCCCGGCCAGGTGCTCGCCGCCCTCGACGGCGGCCTCGAGCGCACGGCGCTCGTGGTGTCGTCGAAGTCGGGCTCCACGGTCGAGACCGACTCGCAGCGCCGCGCCTTCGAGGCGGGGTTCCGCGACCTCGGCATCGACCCCGCCGAGCGGATCGTCGTCGTCACCGATCCGGGATCGCCGCTGGACGAGTCGGCGCGCGCCGCCGGCTACCGCGTCTTCAACGCCGACCCCACCGTGGGCGGCCGCTACTCCGCCCTCACCGCCTTCGGCCTCGTGCCGTCAGGCCTCGCGGGCGCCGACATCGCCGAGCTGCTCGACGAGGCCGAGGCCATCTCGCTGCAGGTGGCGATCGACTCCCCCGACAACCCGGCGCTCGTGCTGGGCGCCGCGATCGCGGCGACCGAGCCGCGGCGCGACAAGATGGCGCTCGTCACCGACGGCACGCACATCGTGGGCCTGCCGGACTGGATCGAGCAGCTCGTCGCCGAGTCGACCGGAAAGCAGGGCACGGGCATCCTGCCCGTCGTGCTGCTGCCCGTCTCCCCCGAGCTCGAGTCGCGCCCCGCCGACCTGCAGGTCGTGCGGATCGTCGACGACGCGCGCGAGTCGGCTCACCGATTCCCCGACGAGATCCTCGTGAGCGGCACCCTCGGCGCGCAGTTCGTCGTGTGGGAGTACGCCACGGCGATCGCCGGCCGCCTGCTCGGCATCAACCCGTTCGACCAGCCCGACGTCGAGTCGGCCAAGGTCGCCGCGCGCGGCCTGCTGGACGCCCGACCCGAGCGCGCCGCCCCGGCCTTCACCGAGCAGGGCATCGAGGTGCGCGTGACCGACCCGGCCCTGGCCGCGTCCGGCACGATCGCGGGCGTGCTCGACGCGCTGTGGGCCGCGCTGCCCGAGGACGGCTACGTGGCGATCCAGGCCTACGTGAACCGCCTGGAGCTGCCGCAGCTGCAGGGCCTGCGCGAGATGGTCGCGGCCGACTCGGGCCGCCCCACCACCTTCGGATGGGGACCGCGCTTCCTGCACTCGACCGGCCAGTACCACAAGGGCGGACCCGCGCAGGGCGTGTTCCTGCAGATCACGGAGCGCACCGAGACCGACGTCGAGATCCCCGGGCGGCCGTTCACATTCGGCCAGCTCATCGAGGCCCAGGCCAGCGGCGACGCCGCGGTGCTCGCCGAGCACGGCCGGCCCGTCGTCACGCTGACCCTCGTGGATCCGCAGGCCGACGTGCTCTCGCTCTACGAAGCAGCCCAGTAGGACCGGAGGCACATGACCGTGCAGATCTCGCGCGGCGTCAACCCGCTGCGCGACCCCGATGACCTCCGTCTGAACCGGATCGCGGGCCCCAGCGCGCTGGTCATCTTCGGCGTCACAGGCGACCTGTCGCGCAAGAAGCTGATGCCCGCCGTGTACGACCTCGCCAACCGCGGCCTGCTGCCCCCGGGTTTCGCGCTCGTGGGCTTCGCGCGCCGCGACTGGGCCGACGAGGACTTCGCCGAGGTCGTGCACGACGCCGTCAAGCAGCACGCGCGCACGGAGTTCCGCGAGGAGACGTGGCAGCAGCTGGCCGCGGGCATCCGCTTCGTGCAGGGCGAGTTCGACGACGACGAGGCGTTCGAGCGCCTGCGCGAGACCGTCGATCGGCTCGACGCCGAGCGCGGCAGCATGGGCAACCACGCGTTCTACCTGTCGATCCCACCGAGGGCCTTCCCCACCGTGGCGCAGCAGCTGCTGCGCTCGGGCCTGGTCGACGACGAGCCCGACCCCACGCGCTGGCGTCGGGTCGTCATCGAGAAGCCGTTCGGGCACGACCTCGCCTCGGCGCGGGGGCTGAACGACGCGCTCGAGGCGGCGTTCCCCGCCGACTCGATCTTCCGGATCGACCACTACCTCGGCAAGGAGACGGTCCAGAACATCCTGGCCCTGCGCTTCGCCAACGAGCTGTTCGAGCCGATCTGGAACCGCAACCACATCGACCACGTGCAGATCACGATGGCCGAGGACATCGGCGTGGGCGGCCGTGCCGGCTACTATGACGGCGTCGGCGCGGCGCGCGACGTCATCCAGAACCACCTGCTGCAGCTGCTCGCGCTCACGGCGATGGAGGAGCCCATCAGCCTGTCGGCCGAGCATCTGCGGGCCGAGAAGGAGAAGGTGCTGGCGGCCGTGCGGCTGCCGGAGGACCTCTCGCTCGCCACGGCGCGCGGCCAGTACGCGGGCGGATGGCAGGGCGGCGAGCAGGTGCGCGGCTTCCTCGACGAGGAGGGGATGAACCCCGACTCGCGCTCGGAGACGTACGCGGCCATCAAGCTCGAGATCGGCACCCGCCGCTGGGCCGACGTGCCGTTCTACCTGCGCACGGGCAAGCGCCTGGGCCGCCGGGTGACCGAGATCGCCGTCGTGTTCAAGCGCGCCCCCGAGCACCTGTTCGCGCGCGCGCAGGCGGCCGAGCTCGGCCAGAACGCGCTCGTCATCCGCGTGCAGCCGGACGAGGGCGTGACGATCCGCTTCGGATCGAAGGTGCCGGGCACGGGCACGCACGTGCGCGACGTGACGATGGACTTCGGCTACGGCCACGCGTTCACCGAGGCGAGCCCCGAGGCGTACGAGCGCCTCATCCTCGACGTGCTGCTCGGCGACCCGCCCCTGTTCCCGCGGCACGAGGAGGTCGAGCTCTCGTGGCGCATCCTCGATCCCGTCGAGCAGTACTGGGCGAGCCTCGACGAGCCGCTCGAGCAGTACCAGCCCGGTTCGTGGGGACCGGCCTCGGCCGATGAGATGATGGCCCGCGATGGCCGGGTCTGGAGGCGCCCGTGATCTACGACCTGCCCGACACCACGGTGAGCACGGTCGCCAAGCGGCTGGTCACCGTCCGCGAGGAGGGCGGCGCCGTCGCCCTGGGCCGCGTGCTGACGCTCGTGATCGAGTGCCGCACGCGACCGCGCGAGGCGGCGATCGACGCGGCCAACGACGCGTCGCGCGAGCACCCGATGCGCGTCATCGTGCTCGTGCGCACGCCCGACGGACCGACGCGCCTCGACGCCCAGATCCGCGTGGGCGGCGACGCCGGCGCGAGCGAGGTGGTCATCCTGCACGCGTCCGGCGACACCGCGCGCGACACCGACGGTCTCGTCACGGGCTTACTGCTGCCCGACGCGCCCGTCGTGGCCTGGTGGCCCGACGAGCCGCCCGCGTCGCCCGGCAGCGATCCGCTGGGGCGGATCGCGCAGCGCCGCATCACCGACACGTCCACGGCGCCGTACACGACCGAGCGCCTCACGACGCTCGAGCGCACGTACACCCCCGGCGACACCGATCTCGCCTGGACGCGGCTGACCCGCTGGCGCGAGCAGCTCGCGGCCGTGCTGGATCAGCCGCCGTACGAGCCCGTCACGGCAGTCGAGGTGCGCGGCGCGTCGACGTCGCCGTCCACGGCGCTGCTGGCGGCGTGGCTCGGCATGGCGCTCGACCTGCCGGTGACGTGGGCGTACGAGGACCCCGCCGAGTGGGACCACGGCATCCACTCCGTGCGGCTCACGCGCGCGAGCGGCGACATCCTGCTCGAGCGCAAGGACGAGGCGGTCGCGCTGCTCACGCAGCCCGGCCAGCCCGACCACGAGCTGCTGCTGCCGCGCCGCTCGCTGCGGGAATGCCTGGCCGAGGAGCTGCGCCGCCTCGACGCCGATGTGCTCTACGGCCGCGTGCTCACGGAAGGCTGGGAGCGCCTCGCTCCCCCGCTCTCGTCCGAGGAGGTGGCCCGATGAGCCCCGATCCCAGCGCCATCCGCGTCGTGGTGGAGCCCGACAAGCAGACCCTCGCCGACAGCGTGGCCACGCGCTTCGTCGGCAAGATGGTGCAGCTGACGCAGTCGCAGGGCGTCGTGCACGTCTCGCTGACGGGCGGATCGATGGGCTCGGCCGTGCTGGAGCGCGTCGCCGCGCACGCCGGCGCCGGCATGATCGACTGGACGCGCGTGCACTTCTGGTGGAGCGACGAGCGGTTCCTGCCGCGCGACGACGACGAGCGCAACGCGCTGCAGGCGCGGCGCGCGCTGCTGGACGTGCTCGACATCCCGCGCGAGAACATCCACGAGGCCGCCGCCGCGGACGAGGGCGTGGGGCTCGACGAGGCCGCCGAGGCGTACGCCGCCGAGCTCGCGCGCTTCGGCGACGAGCAGCGCCCGTGGCCCATGTTCGACGTGTGCTTCCTGGGTGTCGGCCCCGACGGCCACATCGCGTCGCTGTTCCCCGACCGCGGCGAGGTGCGCGTGACCGACCGCTCGGTGCTGCCGGTGCGCGACTCGCCGAAGCCCCCGCCGGAGCGCATCACCTTCACGCGGCCCGTGATCAACTCGTCGGTGCGCGTGTGGATGGTCGTCTCGGGCCCCGACAAGGCCCCCGCGCTCGGCCTGGTGCTGGCGGGAGCGAGCTACCTCAGCGTGCCGGCCGCCGGTGCGTACGGCACGGCGCGCACGGCGATCTTCGTCGACCAGGACGCCGCCGCCGAGGTGCCTGAGGACCTCATCGATCCTGACTATTGAGACGCGCCCGCTCGGTTCGGCGACCCCGTCGGTTGCTGAACGGAGCGAGCGAAGCGAGCGCAGATGAAGCGACCACAGCAACTCCCGCTCGTTGGCTGGTGAGAGTTGCGGTGGTCGCTTCATCTTCGCGGCCTGCGGCCGCTTCGTTCAGCAACCGGGGTGTTTCACCCCGCTTCTGTTACTCGCCGCGGCGCTCGCGGAGCTTCTGGAGCGCCTCGGCCAGCAGTTCGTCCGCCTCGGCGTCGGTGCGGCGCTCCTTCACGTACGCGAGGTGCGTCTTGTAGGGCTCGTTCTTCGCCACCTGCGGCGGGGTGTCCTTGTCGCGCCCGGCGGGCAGACCCGAGTTCGGGTGGTCGATGATCTCGGGGATCTCGGCCTCGGGGAGCCCGGCCGCGAAGTAGCGGACGGTCTCGTTGCCCAGCGCGTCCCAGTAGCTGACGGCGATCCGGTCGGCCTGGTGCCCGTGGTCCTGCTCGCCCATCGGGCCGGAGCCCACGCGCGTGCCGCGGATCGCGTTCCCCCCGACCGCCACGTCAGATCACCTGGAACTTCGTGATCAGACCGAGGCCGACGATGGCGAGGAACCAGACCAGCGCCACCACGACGGTGATGATGTTGAGGTTCCGCTCGGCGACGCCCGACGAGCCCACGGCCTGGCCCATGCCGCCGCCGAACATGTCGGACAGCCCTCCGCCGCGGCCGCGGTGGAGCAGGATGAAGAACGTCAGGATGAGGCTGGTGAGGCCCAGCAGGACCTGCAGAATGAACTCGAGTACGACCACAGCGAAAGCCTACACTCCGACGTGCTTCTGGAACCGGATGATCGAGGCGAACTCCTCGACCTTCAGGCTCGCGCCGCCCACGAGGGCGCCGTCCACGTCGGGCTCGCGCAGGAAGCCCGCGATGTTGGCGGCCTTCACGGATCCGCCGTACAGCACGCGGGTCTTGGCCGCCGCGTCCTCGCCCATGCGCTCGGCGATGACGCCGCGCAGCTTCTGGCAGACCTCCTGGGCCTGCTGCGGCGTGGCCGCCTGGCCCGATCCGATCGCCCAGACGGGCTCGTAGGCCACCACGATCTCGGCGTCGGCGGCGACGCCCTCGAGCGCCTTCTCGAGCTGGCCGACGGGCACCGCGCTCGCGCCGTGCTTCTCGAGGTCCTCGCTCGTCTCGCCCACGCAGATGACGGGGACGAGGCCGTGCCGCAGCGCGGCCTGCACCTTCGCGGCCACGACGTCGTCGCCCTCCGCGTGGTACTCGCGGCGCTCCGAGTGGCCGATGATGACGGAGCCGACGTCGAGCTTCTTGAGGAAGGCGCCCGAGATCTCGCCCGTGTACGCGCCCTCGTCGTGCACCGAGAGGTCCTGCGCGCCGAGGCCGAAGGGGATCTTGTCGGCGTCGAGCAGCGTCTGCACGCTGCGAAGGTCGGTGAACGGCGGGAACACCGTGACGTCGACGCTGTCGAAGTCGTGCTTGACGTCCTTCAGCGCCCAGTGCAGCTTCTGCACGAACGCGACCGCCTGCAGGTGGTCGAGGTTCATCTTCCAGTTGCCCGCGATCAGCGGGGTGCGCTTCAGGACCATCCGAGTGCCTCCAGACCGGGGAGCTTCTTGCCTTCCAGGAACTCGAGGCTCGCGCCCCCGCCCGTCGAGATGTGACCGAACCGGTCGTCGGCGAAGCCGAGCGCGCGCACGGCCGCGGCCGAGTCGCCGCCGCCCACCACGCTGAGTCCGTCGACCTCGGTGAGGGCCTGCGCCACCGCACGCGTGCCGGCGGCGAAGGCCGGGAACTCGAACACGCCCATCGGGCCGTTCCAGAAGACCGTCTGGGAGCCGGCGATCGCGGCGGCGAAGACCGCCGCGGTGTCGGGACCGATGTCGAGGCCGACGCCCGCGGCGCCGAACTCCGTCTCCTCGATCGCGTCGGCCGGGGCGACCTCGTGGTCGGCGTCGGCACCGAACGACGCGGCGACGACGACGTCGGTCGGCAGCACCAGCTCGACGCCCTTCTCCTGCGCCGCGGCGATGTAGCCCTTCACCGTCTCGATCTGGTCGGCCTCCAGCAGCGAGGAGCCGACCTTGTGGCCCTGCGCGGCGAGGAACGTGAAGAGCATGCCGCCGCCGATGAGCAGGCGGTCCACGCGCGGCAGCAGGTGGTCGATGACGCCGAGCTTGTCGGAGACCTTCGAGCCGCCGAGCACCACCGTGTAGGGACGCTCGGGCTTCTCGGTGAGGCGGTCGAGCACCTCGAGTTCGGCCGCGATGAGCAGGCCGGCGGCGCTCGGCAGCAGGCCCTCGAGGTGGTAGACGCTCGCGTGCTTGCGGTGGACGGCGCCGAAGCCGTCCGAGACGACCGCGTCACCCAGCGCCGCGAGGTCGCGGGCGAAGGCGAGGCGCTCGGCGTCGTCCTTCGACGTCTCGCCCGCGTTGAAGCGCAGGTTCTCGAGCAGCGCGACGCCGCCGTCGTGCAGGCCCGCGACGGTCTCCTGCGCGGAGGCGCCGACCGTGTCGCTCGCGAAGGCGACGGGGCGCTCCAGCAGCTGCGCGAGGCGCTCGGCGACGGGGCCGAGGCTGTACTGGGGGTCGGGCTCGCCCTTGGGGCGACCGAGGTGCGAGACCACGATCACGCGGGCGCCCTGGTCGAGCAGCGTCTGGATCGTGGGGAGCGAGGCGCGGATGCGACCGTCATCGCCGATCACGCCGTCCTTCAGGGGGACGTTGAGGTCGCAGCGGACGATCACGCGCTTGCCGGCGAGGGAGCCCAGTGAGTCGAGAGTTCGCAGAGTCATCACCTCGACTCTACATCCGCGCGGGCCCCCGCACAGCACAGCGCCGGCCGCCTCGGAGCGAGGCGGCCGGCGCTGGGGAGAGTGTGCTCAGAGACGCTCGCCGACGTACTCGGCGAGGTCGACGAGGCGGTTCGAGTAGCCCCACTCGTTGTCGTACCAGGCCGACACCTTCGCGAGGTTGCCCGCGACGCTCGTCAGGCCCGAGTCGAAGATCGACGAGAACTGGTTGAGCTGGATGTCGCTCGAGACCAGCGGGTCGTCCGAGTACTGCAGGATGCCGTTCAGGCGCCCCTCGGCGGCGGCCGCACGGTAGGCCTCGTTGATCTCTTCCTTGGTCAGGCCGTCGCGCGTCACGAGCGTGAGGTCGACGATCGAGCCCGAGGGCACCGGCACGCGGTAGCTCGTGCCGTCGAGCTTGCCGTTCAGCTCGGGCAGCACGAGGCCGATGGCCTTGGCGGCACCGGTCGACGTCGGCACGATGTTGATGGCGGCGGCGCGGGCGCGACGCAGGTCCTTGTGGGGGCCGTCCTGGAGGTTCTGGTCGGCCGTGTAGGCGTGCGCCGTCATCATGAAGCCGCGCTCGATGCCGAAGGCGTCGTTGAACACCTTCGCGAGCGGTGCCAGCGCGTTCGTGGTGCACGAGGCGTTGGAGATGACGTGGTCGTTCTCGGGGTCGTACGCGTCCTCGTTCACGCCCATGACGAACGTGGGAGCAGGGCCGCTGGCCGGGGCCGAGATGATGACCTTCTTGGCGCCGCCCTGCAGGTGCTTGCCGGCGTCCTCGGGCTTGGTGAAGCGACCGGTGGACTCGATGACGATGTCGGCGCCGATCTCGCCCCACGGCAGGGCCGCGGGGTCGCGCTCGGCGAACGCGCGGATGACCTTGCCGTCGACCGTGATCGACTGCTCGTCGAAGGTGACATCCTTGCCCAGCGGGCCGCCGACCGAGTCGAACTTCAGCAGCTGCGCGAGCGAGTTGTTGTCGGTGAGATCGTTGACTCCCACGATCTCGAAGTCGGCACCCTGCGCGAGCGCGGCGCGGACGAAGTTGCGGCCGATGCGGCCGAAGCCGTTGATTCCGATCCTGACGGACACTGAGGTCTCCTGATTGCTATTCGTGCGTCGAATGACGTCTTCGGGCGGGAGGTGTGGTGGCCCGGCCGGCACGCACCCTGCCGGGCCACCCCCGTTGTTCAGGAGGCTACCAGCAGCCCCGCGGTCTTCTCGCGGGCCGTCTGGAAACGCTCCTGCACGTTCTCCCAGTTGACGATGTTCCAGAACGCCTTGACGTAGTCGGCCTTGACGTTCTTGTAGTCCAGGTAGAAGGCGTGCTCCCACATGTCGAGCAGCAGCACCGGCACGGTGCCGGCGGCGAACTGCGACTGCTGGTCGAAGAACTGCTGGATGATCAGGCGCTGCCCGATCGAGTCCCAGAACACGCCGGCCCAGCCGGAGCCCTGGATGCCCAGCGCGGCGGCGGCGAAGTGGCCCTGGAAGCCCTCGAACGAGCCGAAGTACTCCTCGATCGCGGCGGCGATCTCGCCCTCGGGGCGCTCCTGACCCTCGGGGCTCAGGTTGGTCCAGAAGATCGAGTGGTTGGTGTGGCCGCCGAGGTTGAACGCGAGGTCCTTCTCGAGCTTGTTGACGTTCGCGAAGTCGCCCTTGTCGCGGGCCTCGGCGAGCTGCTCGAGCGCGGTGTTCGCGCCGGCCACGTACGTGGCGTGGTGCTTGGAGTGGTGCAGCTCCATGATCTGGCCGCTGATGTGCGGCTCGAGCGCACCGTAGTCGTAGGTCAGCTCGGGGAGCGTGTAGGTCGCCATCGATTCTTCCCATCCGCGCCGCGCCGGCGGCGCTCGTCGATCGTCCATCCCGGAAGGGATCGGCCGGTCCAGAGGGGCCGGTGAGTCTCAGCCTAATGGCGGTCGGGGACGCCGGGGGCGGCCTTGCGCTTCGGGTCGGATCGTGACAGCGGGTTACGCGGTGCGCGCGGCCTCGGCGGCCTCGGCGGCGGCCACGGCGGCCTCGGTGCCGGGCACGCCGTCCTGCTCGGCGCGCTTGTCGGCCATGGCCAGCAGGCGGCGGATGCGGCCGGCGACGGCGTCCTTCGTGAGGGGCGGATCGGCGTGCTGGCCGAGCTCGTCCAGGCTCGCGTCGCGGTGCGTGAGGCGCAGGTGCCCCGCCTGGCGCAGGTGCTCGGGAACGTCGTCGCCGAGGATCTCGAGCGCGCGCTCCACGCGGGCGCACGCGGCGACGGCGGCCTGGGCCGAGCGGCGCAGGTTGGCGTCGTCGAAGTTGACGAGGCGGTTGACCCCGGCGCGCACCTCGCGGCGCTGGCGCAGCTGGTCCCACTCCGACGCCGTGTTGACGGCGCCCATGGCCACGAGCATGCCCTTGATGGCGTCGGGCTCGCGCACGACCACGCGCGGCACGCCGCGCACCTCGCGGGCCTTCGCCGCCACGCCGATGCGGTGGGCGGCGCCCACGAGCGCCATGGCGGCCTCGCCCGACGGGCAGGTCACCTCGAGGGCGGCGGAGCGCCCGGGCTCCGAGAGCGTGCCGGTCGCGAGGAAGGCGCCGCGCCACACCGACGCGAGGTCGTGCGGGGCGCCCGTGGTGAGGCGGTTGGGCAGGCCGCGCACCGGGCGGCGGCGCGCGTCGAGCAGGCCGGTCTGGCGGGCGAGCGTCTCGCCGCCGTCGATCACGCGCACGGCGAAGAAGTCGCCGTCACGGGTGCCCGACGACTGCACGTGGGCGATCTCGGGGCGCACGCCGTAGATCTCGGCGATGTCGCGAGCGAGGCGCTTGGCGATGATCGGCGAGCCGACCTCGGCCTCCACCGCCACGCGACCGGCGATCGAGTGCAGCCCGCCCGCGAAGCGCAGCAGGGCCGTCGACTCGGCCACCCTCACCGTGGGACGCGGGTCCCGGACGGCGATCAGCTCGGCCTTGACATCGGCGGTCAGTGTCACGGATCTCCCTCACATCTCGAGCCGCGCGGTCACTCCGGCGCCGGCCTCCGCGCGCTCGCACTCGGCGCGGCGGGATGTTCCAGCCTACCCGCCCGCGGGCCGCAGAACCGAGGGAGTTGCTCAGGCGGATGGGGTATCTGTGGAGGGTCGTCCAGGGCTGCCCAGGTGCTTCCGAGGACCCGGGCCCTCACTCCCGGCCGAGGTCGCGGTGACGCACCCGGACCGCCACCCCCGGCTCGCCGACGAGCCGCTCGGCGAGGGCGCGCGCCATGGCGACCGACCGATGCCGTCCGCCCGTGCAGCCGACCCCGACCGTGGAGTGCCGCTTGTTCTCGCGCTGGTAGCCCTGCAGCACGGGCCGCAGCACCGCCGTGTACGCGTCGAGGAACTCCGCCGCGCCCTCCTGGGCCATGACGTAGTCGCGCACGGCGTCGTCCTCGCCCGTGAGGCCGCGCAGGCTGTCGTCCCAGTACGGGTTCGGCAGGAAGCGCATGTCGGCCACGAGGTCGACGTCGGGCGGCAGGCCGTACTTGAAGCCGAAGCTCATCACCGTCACGGTGTGCCGCGCCGAGCCCTCCTCGGCGAAGAGGTCGGCCACGCGCGTGGCGAGCTGGTGGATGTTGCTCGCCGACGTGTCGAGCACGACGTCGGCGTTCTCGCGCATCGGGGTGAGCATCTGGCGCTCGCGCCGGATGCCGTCGACGAGCGTGCCGTCGCCCTGCAGCGGATGCGGGCGGCGGACGGCCTCGAAGCGGCGCACGAGCACCTCGTCAGACGCGTCGAGGAACACGAGGCGCAGGTTGCTGCGCGAGCGGAGCTCGAGCAGCCGCTCGGGCAGCTCGCTGAACAGGTCGCGCCCGCGCACGTCGACGACGGCGGCCACGCGCGGCAGCTCGCTGCCGAGCCGCCCGCTCAGGTCGAGCAGCGGCCGCAGCATCTGCGGGGGCAGGTTGTCGACCACGTACCAGCCGAGGTCCTCGAGCGCGTTGGCGACCGTCGAGCGCCCCGCACCCGACATCCCCGTGACGATCAGCACCTCGCTCGTCGGTGTCGTCGCTTCCGCCTCGCTCACGTCTCCACCCTATTGGCTCGGCTCGGCGGCCCGCACGCCGGCCTCGTGCGCCGGCATGCCCTCGCCCTGCCCCGCCGTCGACGCATCCTCCCCCGGCGCCGGTGCCGCGCCGGCGCTCAGCGCGGCGTGGATGGTCTCGGCGAGCTTCGGTCCGATGCCGGGAAGCTCGCGGATCTGCTCGACCGTGGCGCCGCGCAGCGCGGTGACCGAGCCGAAGTGCCGCAGCAGCGCCTTGATGCGCGCCTCGCCCAGGCCGGGGATCTCGCTCAGCACGGTGCGGATGTCGCGCCGGCGGCGCTTGCGCTGGTGGGTGATGGCGAAGCGGTGGGCCTCGTCGCGCAGTCGCTGCACGAGGTACAGCGCCTCGCTCGTGCGCGGCAGGATGACGGGGAAGTCGTCGTCGGGCAGCCAGATCTCCTCGAGCCGCTTGGCGATGCCGACGAGCGGGATGTCGTCGTGCCCCGTCTCCCGCAGCGCGCGGGCGGCCGCGTCGACCTGGGGCTTGCCGCCGTCGACAATGAGCAGCTGCGGCGGGTAGGCGAAGCGGCGCCGCCGCGCCGGCTCGATCTGCACGACCACACCGTCGGCGGTCGGGTCGACCTCGGGCGCCTCCGCCGTCTCCTCCTCCTCGGGCCGGTCGAGGTGCGCGAGGCGGCGGGTGAGCACCTGGTGGATCGAGTCGGTGTCGTCGGTCGTCTCGGCGATCGAGAACGAGCGGTACTGGTCCTTGCGGGGCAGGCCGTCCTCGAACACGACCATGGAGCCGACGACGTTCGTGCCCTGCAGGTGCGAGATGTCGAAGCACTCGATGCGCAGCGGCGCCTCGTCCAGCCCGAGCGCCTCCTGCAGGTCGGTGAGCGCCTGCGTGCGGGCGACGTAGTCGCTCGTGCGCCGGGTCTTGTGCCGCATCAGGGCCTGCTGCGCGTTGAGCGTCGCGGTGCGCATGAGCTCGGCGCGCTGGCCGCGGTGCGCGACGGCGAGCTCCACGGCCCTGCCGCGCTTGTCGCGCAACCACTGCTGCAGCTCGTCGGCGTCGGGCGGCAGCGCCGGCACGAGCACGCGCCGCGGCACGTCGGCGGCGCCGGCGTCGCCGTACGCGCGCTCGACGATCTGGCCCACGAGGTCGCCGCCCGAGATGTCGAGCTCCTTGTCGATCGTCGTCGACGTGACGCCGCGCACGCGCCCGCCGCGGATCACGAAGTGCTGCACGGCGGCGCTGAGCTCGTCCTCCGCGATGCCGAACAGGTCGACGTCGGCCTTCTCGGGCAGCACGAGGGCGCTCTTGTTCAGCACCGCCTCGATCGACTGCAGCTTGTCGCGGTAGACCGCGGCCGCCTCGTAGTCCATGGCCGCCGCGGCGGCCTTCATCCTGGCGGTGAGCTCCTTCGTGAAGCGCTCGTCGCCGCCCTGCATGAACGCGATGAAGTCGTCGACGATTGCGCGGTGCTCCTCGATCGTGACGCGGCCCGAGCAGGGCCCGCCGCACTTGCCGATCTGGCCGGGGAAGCACGGCCGTCCCGTCTGCATGGCCCGCTTGTACGACGAGTCGCTGCACGTGCGGATCGGGAAGACCCGGATCATGAGGTCGATCGTGTCGTGCACGGCCCACACCTTCGGGTACGGCCCGAAGTACCGCGCCCCGCGGATGCGGCGGTTGCGCGTGACCATGACGCGCGGCGCCTCGTCGGCGAGCGTGATGACCATGAAGGGGTACGACTTGTCGTCCTTGTAGCGGACGTTGAAGGGCGGGTCGTACTCCTTTATCCACTGGTACTCGAGCTGCAGCGAGTCGACGTCGGTGGGCACGACGGTCCACTCCACCGAGGACGCGGTCGTGACCATGCGCCGCGTGCGCTCGTGCAGCGTGTGCAGGGGCGCGAAGTAGTTCGACAGCCGCTGGCGCAGGTTCTTGGCCTTGCCCACGTAGAGCACGCGCCCGTGCGCGTCGCGGAACCGGTAGACGCCCGGGTCGGTCGGGATCTCCCCCTGCTTCGGCTTGTACGGAAGCTGCGAGGCCATCCGCTATGCGACCTTCTTGCCTCGCGCGCGCTCCGCGATCCCGAGCGTCTCCGCGAGGAACGCGCCGGTGTGGCTGCCCTCGACCCTGGCCACCTGCTCGGGCGTGCCCGTCGCGACGATCTGGCCGCCGCCGGAGCCGCCCTCGGGACCGAGGTCGATGATCCAGTCGGCCGACTTGATGACGTCGAGGTTGTGCTCGATGACGATGACCGTGTTGCCCTTCTCGACGAGCCCGTTCAGCACCTCGAGCAGCTTGCGCACGTCCTCGAAGTGCAGGCCCGTGGTCGGCTCGTCGAGCACGTAGATGCTGCGCCCGTTCGAGCGCTTCTGCAGCTCGGTGGCGAGCTTGACGCGCTGCGCCTCGCCGCCGGAGAGGGTCGTGGCCGCCTGGCCGAGGCGCACGTAGCCGAGGCCCACGTCGACGAGCGTCTTCATGTAGCGGTGGATCGACTGGATCGGCTCGAAGAACTCCGCGGCCTCCGAGATCGACATCTCGAGCACCTCGGCGATGTTCTTGCCCTTGTAGTGCACCTGCAGGGTGTCGCGGTTGTACCGCTTGCCGTGGCACACCTCGCAGTCGACGTAGACGTCGGGCAGGAAGTTCATCTCGATCTTGAGCGTGCCGTCGCCCGAGCACGCCTCGCAGCGGCCGCCCTTGACGTTGAAGCTGAAGCGCCCGGCCTGGTAGCCGCGCACCTTGGCCTCGGGCGTCTCGGCGAAGAGGTTGCGGATCTTGTCGAACACGCCCGTGTAGGTGGCCGGGTTGGACCGCGGCGTGCGGCCGATGGGCGCCTGGTCGACGTGCACGACCTTGTCGAGGTGCTCGAGACCCGTCACGCGGGTGTGCTTGCCCGGCACCGTGCGGGCGCCGTTGAGCTTGGAGGCGAGCACCTGGTACAGGATGTCATTCACGAGCGTCGACTTGCCCGATCCGCTCACGCCCGTGACGGCGGTGAACACCCCGAGCGGAAAGTCGGCCGTGACGCCGCGCAGGTTGTTCTCGCGCGCGCCGACGACCGACACCGTGCGCTTCTTGTCGATCTTGCGGCGCTTCTTGGGCGTGTCGATCTGGCGCCGCCCCGAGAGGTAGTCGGAGGTGAGAGAGCGCTGCTCGTTCAGCAGCTCGTCGTAGGGCCCGGAGTGGATGACCTCTCCCCCGCCCTCGCCGGCGCGCGGCCCGACGTCGACGATCCAGTCGGCCGCCTCGATCGTCTCCTCGTCGTGCTCGACGACGACGAGGGTGTTGCCGAGGTCGCGCAGCGTCTCGAGCGTCTCGATGAGGCGGCGGTTGTCCCGCTGGTGCAGGCCGATCGACGGCTCGTCGAGCACGTACAGCACGCCCGTGAGGCCCGTGCCGATCTGGGTGGCGAGGCGGATGCGCTGCGCCTCGCCGCCCGAGAGCGAGCCGGCCGAGCGGCTGAGGGTGAGGTAGTTCAGGCCCACGCGGATGAGGAACTCGAGTCGCACGCGGATCTCGCGCAGCACCTGCGCGGCGATCATGGCCTCGCGATCGGTGAGCGTGATGCGGTTGACCACGTCGAGCACGTTCTCGAGGCTGAGGTCGGCGGCCTCGGCGATGGAGCGGCCGTCGACCTTGACCGCGAGCACCTCGGGCTTGAGGCGCGCGCCCTCGCACACCGGGCAGGGCACCTCGCGCAGGTACTCGCCCCAGCGGGCGCGCTGGGTGTCGCTCTCGGCCTGGTTGTACTGGCGCTCGATGTACGGCACGACGCCCTCGAAGCCGCTCGCGTAGCGCACCTCGCGGCCCCAGCGGTTCTTGAACTTGACGTCGACCTTGTAGTCCTCGCCGTACAGCACGGCGTCCTTGACCACCTGCGGCAGGGCGCGCCACGGCGTGCTGAGCGAGAACGACAGGTCGCGCGCGAGGCCCTCAAGCAGGCGCTCGTAGTACTGGAACAGGCCCTTGCCCTGCGTGGTCCACGGCACGATGACGCCCTCGCGGATCGAGAGGTCCTCGTCGCCGAGCATGAGCTCGACGTCGACCGACATGCGCGTGCCGAGGCCCGAGCAGGCGGGGCACGCGCCGAAGGGCGCGTTGAACGAGAAGGTGCGCGGCTCGATCTCGGTCAGCTGCAGCGCGTGGCCGTTGGGACACGCGAGCCGCTCCGAGTACGACTGCCAGGCGTCCTCGCCCTCCTCGTCGACGAAGTTGACCTGCAGCACCCCGCCCGCCAGCCCGAGCGCCGTCTCGACGGAGTCGGTGACGCGCTGCAGGATGTCGCCGCGGGCGACGAGGCGGTCGACGACGACCGCGATGTCGTGCTTGTACGACTTCTTCAGCACGGGCGGCTCGGCCAGCTGCACGGGCTGGCCGTCGACGACGGCGCGGGCGTAGCCCTTGGCGGCCAGCTCCTTGAAGAGGTCGACGAACTCGCCCTTCTTCTGCGTGACCACCGGGGCGACGATCTGGTATCGCGTGCCCTCGGGCAGCGCGACGAGCTGGTCGGCGATCTGCTGCACCGTCTGGCGCTGGATCTTCTCGCCGCACTCGGGGCAGTGCGGCACGCCGATGCGCGCCCACAGCAGGCGCATGTAGTCGTAGATCTCGGTGATCGTGCCGACCGTCGAGCGCGGGTTGCGGTTGGTCGACTTCTGGTCGATCGACACCGCGGGGCTGAGGCCCTCGATCACGTCGACGTCGGGCCGGTCGACCTGACCCAGGAACTGACGCGCGTACGCGCTCAGCGACTCGACGTAGCGGCGCTGGCCCTCGGCGAAGATCGTGTCGAACGCGAGGCTCGACTTGCCGGATCCGGACAGCCCGGTGAAGACGACCATCGAGTCCCGGGGGATGTCGAGGTCTACGTTCTTCAGATTGTGCACGCGGGCGCCGCGCACACTGATCTTTCCGGCGTTCTTCACGGGGACGATAGGCACCGTTCAAGTCTAGGCGGGGCCTCCGACATCGGATCCGGAGCCGCCTGGGGATGCGCCGCGCGAACCGCGGGCTCGATCGCCGCGCCCCGCCTACGCGACGTGTGGGAGCGCTCTCACAAACTCCTTGACGGCGCCCGCCGGCGCCGCAAGCATGGGGGCACATCCACCGATCAAAGGAGATCACCGTGGCACCTCACTCTCCTGCTCGCGCGCGCCTCGCGACCCTCGTCGCGGCGACCGCCGCGCTCACCCTCGGCGCCGTCGCGCCGGCGCTCGCCGCTCCGCCCGCCCCGGATGATCCGCAGCTGTGGACGAATCCGGCAGGCACGACGCTCGAGCACATCGAGACGCTCCAGCTCGAGGGTGACGCCCGCGCCGACGCCGAGCTGCTCGCGTCGTTCCCGTCGGCGACGTGGTTCACGGGCGGCACGCCGACCGAGGTGAAGCAGGACGTCAAGCGCGTGGTCGCCGGCGCGCACGCCGCGGGCGAGATCCCCGTGATCGTGCTCTACAACGTGCCGTTCCGCGACTGCGCGCAGTACTCGGCGGGAGGCGCGACGACCGCCGAGGAGTACTTCGCGTGGATCGACGGCGTCGCGAAGGGCATCGGCAACAAGCAGGCGATCGTGATCCTCGAGCCCGACGGGCTGGGCATCATCCCCTGGTACACGACGTTCGACGGCACGCAGGAGTGGTGCCAGCCGGCCGAGGCGGATCCCGCCACGGCCTCCGACGAGCGCTTCGCCATGCTGAACCACGCCGTCGACGCGCTCGGCGCGCTCGGCGGTGCGCGCGTCTACCTCGACGGCACGAACGCCGCCTGGCTGAACACCGGCGATCTGGCGACGCGCCTGATCCGGGCCGGCGTCGAGGACGCGGCCGGGTTCTACGTGAACGCGTCGAACTACCAGTTCACGGCCAACAGCGCGGCGGTCGGGCGGTGGGTCTCGTCGTGCATCGCGTACATCACCGAGCTGGACGGCGACGCGGCCGACTGCGGCAACCAGTACTGGAACGGCGGCCCCGCCACCGGCTGGACGGGCACGGCCATGGACACCTTCACCGAGTGGTCGAGCGGCCCGCTCGACGAGGTGCCGCTCGCGCAGAACACGATCGGCGTCGACAGCAGGTTCGCGGAGCAGCTGGGCGACGTCGAGCCGTCGACGCACTTCGTGATCGACACCTCGCGCAACGGCCTGGGACCGTGGGACCCGACCACGTCGGAGCACGAGTACACGGGCGACCCCGAGACGTGGTGCAACCCGCCGGGGCGCGGCCTGGGCGAGCGCCCGACGCTCGACGTGGACGACCCGCTCATCGACGCGTACCTGTGGATCAAGGTGCCGGGCGAATCCGACGGCGAGTGCTATCGCGGCACCGGCGGGCCGCTGGATCCGGAGCGCGGCATGATCGATCCGCCCGCCGGGCAGTGGTTCGTGGAGCAGGCCGACGAGCTGATCGAGTTCGCGGTTCCGGCGATCGGCTAGGCGCCGCGCCTACTCGGGAGCGTGCGCCGGTGCCCGCCCGCCGGCGAACGCGTGCAGCGCATCGCGCAGCGACGCGATCTGCTCCGCGCTCAGCCCGGTGGCGGCCATCACCTGGCCCGGCACCTCCAGCGCACGCTCCCGCAGGGCGGCACCGGCCTCCGTGAGGCCGATGTCGAGGCGGCGCTCGTCGGCCACGCGCCGCTCGCGCCGCACGAGACCCTGCGCCTCGAGGCGCTTGACCAGCGGCGAGGCCGTGGCCGGCTCGAGCGCGAGGGCGTCGGCCAGCTCTCGCAGCGAGCGCGGCGAGCGCTCCCACAGCGCGAGCATCACGAGGTACTGCGGGTGCGTGAGGCCGAGCGGCTCGAGGATCGGCCGGTACACCGACACGACGTTGCGCGCCGCCGTGACGAGGGCGAAGCACAGCTGGTTGTCGAGCTTCAGCAGCTGCTCGCGCGGATCGGCGGACGGTTCGGGCACGAGACGATCCTACGCGAATTCGTTAGTACACTAATGATCATGCCGAGGAAGATCCCCGTTCGCGAGCAGATCCGCGCCGCGGGCGGCTTCTACAACTGGTTCAACGCCACCCTGATCCGGCTCGCCGGCCCGCCGCAGCTGGGCGAGGGGCGGGGCACGCCGTGCTCTCGCTGCGGCGAGTACAAGGACGATCACGTCCAGCGCGACGACGGGCTGCACTGCCCCGTCGCCTGAGCGCCCCACCGGTGTCTCGGTTCTACGCGTCCGCGCGGCCGCGGTCAAGCCTCTCGCTCGCGCGCGCGTGGTCTGCATACGGTCGCCGCACACGATGCCGTCGACATGCAGGAGGCCGCCCATGGACGCCGCCCAGGACCCCGACCGCCCCGACTCCGCCGCCGATCCGATCGCGATCCCCGGCGCCCCCGCGCCGGTGCCGCCGGACCTCGCCGAGCCCACCGAGCCGCGCAAGCCGCTGCCGCCCAAGCCCGATCAGGGAGCGCCCGAGGCGCGCACGCCCACTGGCATGCCGACCGACTACCCGCCCGAGGCCATGGCGCAGCAGGGCGCGTACCTCACGACCGCGCAGGGCGCGCGGCTGACCGACACGGACCACTCGCTCAAGGCGGGCCCGCGCGGGCCGGTGCTGCTGCAGGATCACCACCTGCGCGAGAAGATCACGCACTTCGACCACGAGCGCATCCCCGAGCGCGTCGTGCACGCGCGCGGCGCCGCCGCGCACGGCGTCTTCGTCGCCAACGGGGCCGCCGAGTCGGTCACGAAGGCGGGCTTCCTCAAGCGCGGCGTCACCACCCCGGTGTTCGTGCGCTTCTCGACCGTGCTCGGATCGCGCGGGTCGGCCGACACCGTGCGCGACACCCGCGGCTTCGCGACGAAGTTCTACACCGAAGAGGGCGTGTACGACCTGGTCGGGAACAACATCCCCGTGTTCTTCATCCAGGACGCGATCAAGTTCCCCGACATCATCCACGCCGGCAAGCCGCACCCGGATCGGGAGATCCCGCAGGCGCAGTCGGCGCACGACACGTTCTGGGACTTCGTGTCGCTGCACACCGAGGGCCAGGCGCACGCGATGTGGAACATGTCCGACCGCGGCATCCCGCGCTCCTACCGGATGATGCAGGGCTTCGGCGTGCACACGTTCCGGATGATCAACGAGGCGGGCGACACCGTGCTCGTGAAGTTCCACTGGCGGCCGAAGCTCGGCACGCACTCGCTCACGTGGGAGGAGGCGCAGCTGGCCGCGGGCAAGGACCCCGACTTCCACCGGCGCGACCTCGCCGACGCGATCGAGGCGGGCGCCTTCCCGCAGTGGGATCTCGCGCTGCAGGTGATGCCCGACACCCCGGACGAGACCTTCGAGGGGATCGATCTGCTCGATCCGACGAAGATCGTGCCGGAGGAGTTGGCGCCGCTGCAGGTGATCGGCACCATGACCCTCAACGCCAACCCGACGAACTTCTTCGCCGAGACCGAGCAGGTCGCGTTCCACCCCGGCCACCTCGTGCCCGGCATCGACGTGACGAACGACGCCCTGCTGCAGGGGCGGCTGTTCTCGTACATCGACACGCAGATCTCGCGGCTGGGCGGGCCGAACTTCGCCCAGATCCCCATCAATCGCCCGCACGCCCCGATCAACGACATGCTGCGCGACGGCATGCACCAGACCGCCGTGCACGGCGGGGTCGCGCCGTACAAGCCGAACTCGCTCGACGGCGGCTGCCCGTTCTTCGCGGGCGCCGACGAGGGCGCGTTCGTCGACATCCCCGTGACGGTGTCGGAGTCGGTGAAGGAGCGCACGGTCCCCGCCAGCTTCGACGACCACTTCACGCAGGTGCGGCTGTTCTACCGGTCGCTCTCCCCCATCGAGCAGCGGCACGTGGCCGACGCCTACTCGTTCGAGCTCGGCAAGTGCTACGAGCAGGCGATCAAGGAGCGGCAGCTGCAGGCGCTGGCGAACATCGACGCCGAGCTGTGCGCGACGGTCGCCGACGCGCTCGGCCTGCCGGCGCCCGCGCCGACCGTCGAGCTGGCCGACGTCGAGCCGAGCCCCGCGCTGCGGCAGGTCGGCGAGGAGTGGCCGGCGGAGGGGCGGATGGTCGCGGTGCTCGCGGACGAGTCGACCGATCCGGGTGATCTGGCGTCGGTGTGCGAGGCGCTCCACGCGGAGGGCGTCGTGCCCCTCGTCGTGGCCCCGCGCGGGGGCATGCTGCATGGCGTGCCCGTGCAGCGGACGGCGCAGACCGCGGCGAGCATCGAGTTCGATGCCGCGATCCTGCTCGCCCCGTCGAACGATCCGCGGGCGCTGCGGCTGCTCGGCGAGATGTTCCGGCACGGCAAGGCGGTCGCGGCCGCGCCGGCGGCCGCCGAGACGCTCGAGAGCGTGCGGATCGCGGACGCGCCCGGCGTGATCACGGGCGACGCCGCCGAGCTCGTGCCCGGTGTGCTCGCGGCGCTCGCGACGCACCGTGCCTGGGACCGCCTGGAGGCCCTGCCCGTCTGACGGCGGCGGGGCACGAGGCGCGGCCGGCCTCAGGCGTGGCCGGCGCGCTCCATGGCGCGCAGTTCCTTCTTGAGGTCCTGCACCTCGTCGCGCAGGCGGGCGGCGAGCTCGAACTTCAGCTCGTCGGCCGCCGTGAGCATCTGCGCCGTGAGGTCGGCGATCGTCTGCTCCAGCTGCTCGGCGCCCTCGGCCGCGATGCCCTCGCGCTTGCGGACGGGCGTGGGCGTCTTGCCCTTGCCCGACTTCGTGCGGGCCGCGTCGCGCTTGGAGAGCATCTCGGCCGTGTCGGCCCCCTCGCGCGCGAGCGCGTCGGTGATGTCGGCGATCTTCTTGCGCAGCGGCGTCGGGTCGATCCCGTGCTCCTTGTTGTACGCGATCTGGATCTCGCGCCGGCGCTCGGTCTCGTCGATCGCGCCGCGCATCGAGTCGGTGATCCGGTCGGCGTACATGTGCACCTGGCCCGAGACGTTTCGGGCCGCGCGGCCGATCGTCTGGATCAGCGAGGTGCCCGAGCGCAGGAAGCCCTCCTTGTCGGCGTCGAGGATCGCCACGAGCGACACCTCGGGCAGGTCGAGGCCCTCGCGCAGCAGGTTGATGCCCACGAGCACGTCGTACAGGCCCTGGCGCAGCTCGGTGAGCAGCTCGACGCGGCGCAGGGTGTCGACGTCGGAGTGCAGGTAGCGCACGCGCACGCCGTGCTCGCCGAGGAAGTCGGTGAGCTCCTCGGCCATCTTCTTCGTGAGCGTGGTGACGAGCACGCGCTCGTCGCGGTCGACGCGCAGCCGGATCTCCTCGAGCAGGTCGTCGATCTGCCCCTTCGAGGGCTTGACGACGATCTCCGGATCGACGAGGCCCGTGGGACGGATGATCTGCTCGACGACGCCGTCGGCGATGCCCATCTCGTACTTGCCGGGGGTGGCCGAGAGGTACACCGTCTGCCCGATGCGCTCCTTGAACTCGTCCCAGCGCAGCGGCCGGTTGTCCATCGCGCTGGGCAGGCGGAAGCCGTGCTCGACGAGCGTGCGCTTGCGCGACGCGTCGCCCTCGTACATCGCGCCGATCTGCGGCACCGTCACGTGCGACTCGTCGATGACCATGAGGAAGTCGTCGGGGAAGAAGTCGAGCAGCGTGTGCGGCGGCTCGCCCGCCTGGCGGCCGTCGAGGTGGCGCGAGTAGTTCTCGATGCCCGAGCAGAAGCCCAGCTGCTGCAGCATCTCGAGGTCGAACGACGTGCGCATCTGCAGGCGCTGCGCCTCGAGCAGCTTGCCCTGCCGGTTCAGCTCGTCGAGGCGCTGCTTCAGCTCCTCCTCGATCGTCTTGATCGCGCGCTGCACGGTGTCGGTGCCGGCGGCGTAGTGCGTGGCGGGGAAGATCGCCACGGCGTCGAGCCGCTCGATCACGTCGCCCGTGAGCGGGTGCAGCTTGTAGAGCGCCTCGATCTCGTCGCCGAACATCTCGATCCGGATCGCGAACTCCTCGTACACGGGGATGATCTCGATCGTGTCGCCGCGCACGCGGAAGTTGCCGCGCGAGAAGTCGACGTCGTTGCGGTTGTACTGCATCGCGATGAACTGGCGGATGATCGCGTCGCGGTCGTACCGCTCCCCCACCTGCAGCGCGACCAGGGCGCGCAGGTACTCCTCGGGCGAGCCCAGGCCGTAGATGCACGAGACGGTGCTGACCACGACGACGTCGCGCCGGCTCAGCAGCGCGTTGGTCGTGGAGTGGCGCAGCCGCTCGACCTCGGCGTTGATGGACGAGTCCTTCTCGATGAAGGTGTCCGTCTGCGGCACGTAGGCCTCGGGCTGGTAGTAGTCGTAGTACGAGACGAAGTACTCGACGGCGTTGTGCGGCATGAGCTCGCGGAACTCGTTCGCGAGCTGCGCCGCGAGCGTCTTGTTGTGCGCGAGCACGAGCGTGGGCCTCTGCACCTGCTCGATGAGCCACGCCGTGGTGGCCGACTTTCCCGTACCGGTGGCGCCGAGCAGCACGACGTCGGTCTCGCCGGCGTTGATGCGCGCGGCGAGCTCGGCGATGGCCTTGGGCTGATCGCCGGAGGGCTCGTACTCGCTGACGACCTCGAACGGCCGCACGCTGCGCGTGGTCTCCATGCTTCCAGCCTAGGCGGGGCCTCCGACATCGGATCCGCGAACCCTACTCCCCCGTGAGGCGCTCCCAGAGCTCGTCGGCCTGGCGGAGGGTCTCGTCGAGCGTGCCGGAGGTGTCGATCACCACGTCGGCCAGCGCGAGGCGCTCGGCGTCGTTGGCCTGGCTCGCGATCCGCGCCCGCGCGTCCGCCCGCGTCATGCCGCGCTCGGTGGCGAGCCGCTCCTCGCGCACGCCCGCCGGCGCGTGCGCCACGACGACGAGGTCCCACTCGCCCGTGCCGCGCGCCTCGGCCAGCAACGGCACGTCGTACACGACGACCGCGCGCGGATCGGCCGCGAGCGCCTCGGCGAAGCGCCGCTGCGACTCGGCCCGCACGGCGGGATGCACGATCGCGTTGAGCCGGGCGAGGGCATCCGCGTCGCCGAAGACGACGGATCCGAGCGCGGCGCGATCCAGCGATCCGTCGTCGCGGACGACGCCCGGGAACGCGTCGCCGATCGCCCGCGTCACCTCGGTACCGGGCCGCTGCAGCTCGCGGACGAGCGCGTCGGCGTCGATCACGACGGCGCCGCGCTCGGCGAGCCGGCGGGCGATCGTGGACTTGCCGGAGGCGATCCCTCCGGTGAGCGCGACGAGAGGCATGCCCCCAGTCTGGCATCCCCGCGCGACCCCCTTGCCGGTGTCGGCGGCCGGGCATACCGTGAGCGCCACGAGCCCTTCCGAGCACGAGCAGACCCGACGAGGAGATGGCCATGGCGCACGGAGACATCACCCACCTCGAGATCCCGGTCACCGACTTCGAGCGCGCGCGGTCGTTCTACACCGCGCTGTTCGGCTGGCGGATCGAGGCGCCTCCCGGCTACGAGGAGTACCCGATGTGGCACGCGCCCAACCAGATCAGCGGCGGCGCGCTCACGCCGCGCAAGGACGACTTCACGCAGCCGCGCTCGGCCGTCGAGGTCGACTCGGTCGCCGACGCGCTGGCGACGGCCGCCGAGCAGGGCGGCACGGTGCTCGTGGAGCGCTCGCCCATCGGCGAGACCATGTGGTGGGGCCTGTTCGCCGATCCGGACGGCAACGTGATGGGGGTGTTCGAGGGCACCATGTAGGGCGCTGGCCCCGCCTTCCTCCGTCCTATCGGGAGATCACCTGCCGCCTCGAGCTGATGACGCCCGTGTCGAAGCCGGCCAGGTGCAGGCCGCCGTGGAAGCGCGCGTGCTCGATCTTCACGCAGCGGTCCATGAGCACCGCGAGCCCGCCCTCCTCGGCGATCCGCGCCGCCTCCTCGTTCCACGAGCCCAGCTGCAGCCACAGCGTCTTCGCCCCCACCGCGACCGCCTCGCGGGCGACGCCCGGCAGGTCCTTGTCGGCGCGGAACACGTCGACGAGGTCGGGCACGACGGGCAGGTCGGCCAGCGACGGATAGGCGCGTCGGCCGAGGAGCGTCTCGGCGCGCGGGTTCACGAAGTACACCTCGTAGGGCGAGCTCGACGTGAGGTACGTGCCGACGAAGTAGCTGGCGCGCGCGGGGTTGTCGCTCGCGCCGACGATCGCGATCGTCTTCGTGCGCCGCAGGATCGCCAGCCGCTCGGCGGCCGACGGCCCCTCCCACGTGCGCCCGGCGGGCGCCGCGCCCGGCAGCTCGCACGCCTCGCCCTGCGCAGGCGCCGCCGCCGGCGCTGCCGCTGCCGCCGGCAGCTCGCACGAATCGCTCATCGCTCCGCTCCCGTCGCCTTCGTGAGGGCCTGATCCAGGTCCCAGATGATGTCCTCGGGGTCCTCGAGGCCCACCGAGATGCGGATGAGGTCGGCCGGCACGCCCGCCGCCTCCAGCTGCGCGGCGCTGGCTCGTGCGCCTCGGCGAGGTCGGGGCGCGGTTCTCCGTCGACGGTCCATTCGTCGTCCACGCGCTCCAGCCGGCACGACCGCTCGCCGAGGGCGATCACCAGGGCGCGGAACCGCCAGTGCGGATCGGCCGCGATCGCGTACGAGAGCTCGCCGTGCTCGCCCGAGACGGTGCCCGTGATCCGCACGCCCCGCCCTGAGATCTCGATGTGGCACGTCTCGGTGCTCGGCGGCTCGATGCCCATCCATCGGATGCTCCGCATGCCCCCATGGTCCCCGCCCCGCCGCGTCTCCGCCAGGGTCCCCGCCCCGCCGCGTCTCCGCCAGGGTCCCCGCCCCGCCGCGTCTCCGCCAGGGTCCCCGCCCCGCCGCGTCTCCGCCAGGGTCCCCGCCCC
>NZ_JBSFPT010000014.1:66225-66928 GCF_053588335.1 Microbacterium sp. NPDC003461
CCCGCCGCGTCTCCGCCAGGGTCCCGACGGTCCGTGTCTCCGCCAGGGGCGGCCGGCCCTTCGCGCCTACGCCCCAGCGGCAACCGCGCGCGGTGGGCGTCCTTCGGTGGTCGCCCACGGTGGTTCAGAAGGGGGCGGGATCGGGCGCCCCACCGGCGACGCTCGCGGCGGCGGAACCGTCGCCGGGTTGCGCGGAACCGTCACCGGGCAGTGCGGTCTCAACGAACCGCACGCCCGATGTCGGTCGGCCGGTGTAGTGGTGGCCGAGGGGGCTGGTCCATTCGAGTTCTCCCCCGCCGAGATGTCGCACCTGCCAGGGCGAGTGGTGTTTGAGCATGTGATGTCGCTTGCACAGGGTCTCGAGGTTGGTCACGTCGGTGGGCCCGCCGCGAGAGTGCGGGTGGATGTGGTCGGCGTCGCACCGTCGGGCGGCTTGCCGGCAACCGGGGAAGCGGCAGTGCTCGTCGCGGGCCCGGAGGAACCGCCGCTGCGCCGCAGTTGGCGTGTAGTGATCGACGGTCAGCAGCACCCCCGTGTCGGGGTTGAGGAACAGCCGCTCCCACGCGGTGGCCTCGGCGGCGAGGCGGCGGGCTGTGGCCGGTTCGATCGGCTCCCCGCCCGCCGTGGGGACGCCGCTCGGGCGATCGACTCCTGCAGGCCCCGGTAGACCTCGGGGCTCGTCCACGCCGGCTCCCACGGCTGC
>NZ_JBSFPT010000015.1:0-66845 GCF_053588335.1 Microbacterium sp. NPDC003461
GATCGGTCGTGCCGGATCGGCGGGAATCGCGCGGCATCTGGCAGGCGTGCGCGCCGGGTGGCCCGCTCGCGCTACGCGCTCGCACAGTGACCGGTTGTGCGGTGGCTTGCCGACCGGTTGCACCAATCGGTCACACCCATCGGTTGCTGAACGGAGCGGCGGAGCCGCGGAGATGAAGCGACCACCGCGACCCTCGTGGACTCGCTCTGGTCGCTTCCGCTTCGTTCAGCAAGCGGGGAGTTTCAACCGTCGTCAGTGGGCGGTCGGGGCCGCGCCGCGGGTGGAGGGGACGAAGCGCCACGCGATGAACGCGGCCACCGCCGTCAGCACCGCGGCGATGCCCGTCGCCGACTGCATGGCCACCGTGAACGCCTCGCGGCCCGCCTCGAGTGCCGCGTCGGCACCGCCCGCGCGGTGCGCGGCATCAACCAGCTGCGGCAGGGACTCCCCCGCCGCCGCGCGCACCGCGTCGGGCATCCCGTCCGGCAGCACGAGCGCGGCGCGGTAGACGGCCGTGTGCAGCGATCCGAGCACGGCGATGCCCAGCGCCACGCCGAGCTCGATCCCCATCTCCGAGATCGACGATGCCGCGCCCGCGCGCTCGCGCGGCACGGCGCCGACCACCGCGTCCGTCGCCACGGCGCCCGCGAGCCCCATCCCGATCCCGATCACGACGAGCGCGAGCGCCAGCCAGACATATCCCGGCAGTCCCTCGGCCGCCACGAGCGCGCCCAGGCCGACGGCCATGGCGAGCAGGCCCGCCGCCATCGCGTTGCCGCGCCCCCAGCGACCCACGAGGAACGCGACCACACCGACGACCGCCACGGCGCCGATCGCCATGGGCAGCTCGCCGATGCCGGCCCGCAGGGGCGAGAACCGCCGCACCAGCTGCAGGTACTGCGAGAAGAAGAACAGCAGCCCGGCCGCGGCGAAGATCGACACCACGTTGGCCGCGATCGCGCCGCTGAACGCCGGGTTGCGGAACAGCCCGACGTCGACGAGCGGGTGCGCGAGCCGCCGCTGCCGGCGCACGAACGCCCATCCGGCCGCGATGCCGACCGCGAAGCCCGCGAAGGTGAGCACACCGAGATCGCCCTTCGCGACGTGCTTGATCCCGTACACGACCGGCACGATCGCGAGGATCGACAGCGCCGCGGACCACAGGTCGATGGGGCCGGGGCGCGGGTTGCGCGACTCGGGCAGCAGGAACACGCCCAGGCCGACCACGAGGATCATGACCGGCACGTTGATGAGGAAGACCGATCCCCACCAGAAATGCTCCAGCAGCGCCCCGCCGATGAGGGGCCCGGCGGCCGAGCCGACGGTGAAGCCCACCGACCACACGGCGATCGCCTGTGTGCGCTGCCGGTCGTCGCGGAACATGTCGCGGATGATCGCGAGGGTCGACGGCATGATCGTCGCGCCCGCGACACCGAGCAGGGCGCGCGCCGCGATGAGCACGGCGGAGGAAGCGGCGAACGCGCCGAGCACCGACGCGAGCCCGAACGCCACGGCGCCGATCATGAGCAGGCGCTTGCGCCCCACGCGGTCGGCGACATTGCCCATCGTGACGAGCAGGCCCGCGATGGCGAACGAGTAGATGTCGCCGATCCAGAGGATCTCGACCGCCGTGGGCTGCAGGGCCTCGGTGAGGGCGGGCACCGCCAGCGCGAGCACCGTGGCGTCGACCGCCAGCAGGACGACGGCGAGGGTGAGCACGACGAGTGCCACCCACTCGCGGGCGCCCGCGCGCACGGTGACGATCGACGCGGTGTTCATGACGATTACTGTACCGTCCGGTCAGTATAGAAACTGGGCGGATCCTGGGCAGCACGCGGTAACGTGGCCTGCCAGCGAGTCCGGGCCGGAGGCGCCCGGAGGAGGGACCCGATGAGCCGCCCCAGCGCCAAGCAGGAGGTCGTGCAGGCCGCCCTGCGCCTGGCCGCCCAGGTGGGCACGCGCGCGCTCACCTTCGAGGCGGTCGCCGAGGCGGCGGGCAAGACGAAGGGCGGCGTGCTGTATCACTTCCCCTCGAAGGACGACCTGATCGAGGCGGTCATCGCGGAGCTCATCGACGCGTGGGAGGCCGACGCGATGCGGCACCTGGGCGCACCGTTCGAGGAGGCCACGCGCGAGGAGCGGATCGTCGCGTTCCTGCTCGCCTCGGCCGAGTCGGGCACCGACCTCGACGCCACGGCGGACCTCATGGTCATGGTCGACGTCGCGCGCGACGAGCGGTACGTGCGACGCTGGCGCGAACTGCGGGATCGGTGGGTGGGCGACGTCGCCGAGCTGACGGTCCGCCAGCAGGTGGCGCTCGTCGCCGCCGACGGCATCTGGCTCGATGAGGCGACGCTGCAGGCGCCGTTCCCCGCGGAACGGCGGCGCGCGGTGCTCGACGAGCTCGCCCGCATGGTGCGCGAGGGCTGAGCCGTCCGCGCCCACCGGGACCGGTTCGGGCGGTGTCGGAGGGCCGACCTAGGGTGGAAGCATGACCTCTCGCTCCCTCCGCGTCGCCTCCGTCAACGTCAACGGCATCCGGGCGGCCGCCCGCAAGGGCATGGGCGAATGGCTCGAGCAGGCGGCGCCCGACATCGTCACGCTGCAGGAGGTGCGCGGCGAGCTGGCGCACCTCGAGGAGGCCCTGCCCGGCTGGCGCGTGATCGCCGACGCGTCGCTGCAGAAGGGCCGCGCGGGCGTGGCCATCGCCTCGCGCGAGGAGTGCGCGATCTCGCGCGTCGAGCTGGGCGACGACGGACTCGAGTCGAACGGCCGCTGGATCGAGGCCGACTTCGAGATCGGGGGCGAGACGCTCACGGTCGTCAGCGCCTACGTCTTCACCGGCGAGGCCGAGACGCCCGCCAAGCAGGACCCGAAGTGGGCGTTCCTCGACGCCATGGAGCGCCGCATGTCCGAGCTCTCGGCCGACGGCGCGCTCGCGCTCGTCACGGGCGATCTGAACGTCGGCCACCGCCCGCTCGACATCCGCAACTGGAAGGGCAACGTCAAGAAGGCCGGCTTCCTCGCACGCGAGCGGGCCTACTTCGACCGCATCCTCACCCCCGCCGGCGCTCCCGTCCTCGGTCAGGAGGGCGTGGGCCGCGGCATGGTCGGCGAGCTGAGCGACACCCGCGCCTTCAGCGCCGGCGCCACCGGTCTCGGCTGGGTCGACATCGGCCGCCGCCTCGCCGGCGAGGTCGACGGGCCCTACACGTGGTGGTCGATGCGCGGCAAGGCGTTCGACAACGACTCGGGCTGGCGCATCGACTACCAGCTCGCCACCGCCGCGCTGGCCGAGCGCGCCACGGCGTACCGCATCGACCGCGCCCCGTCCTACGACACGCGCTGGAGCGATCACTCCCCGGTCGTCGCGGACTACGCGATCGGCTGATCGGCGCCCCACGGCGCGAGAGGCCGAGGCGCCGCGCGGCGTAGGATCGAACGGTGACTCAGCAGCGCCTCTACTCCGGAATGCAGCCCTCGGCCGACTCGCTCCAGGCCGGCAACTACATCGGGGCCCTGCTGCAGTGGCGCGAGATGCAGAGCGAGTACGACGCGTTCTTCTCGGTCGTCGACCTGCACGCCATCACGGCCCCGCAGGACCCGGCGGTGCTGCGCGAGAAGACCCGCCGCACCGCGGCGCAGTACATCGCGGCCGGCATCGAGCCGTCGAAGTCGACGCTGTACGTGCAGTCGCACGTGCGCGCGCACGCGGAGCTGGCGTGGATCCTGTCGACGATCACCGGCTTCGGCGAGGCCGGCCGGATGACGCAGTTCAAGGACAAGTCGCAGAAGCAGGGCGCCGAGAACGCCAGCGTCGGCCTGTTCACGTACCCGATCCTCATGGCCGCCGACATCCTGCTCTACCGGACCGACGTCGTGCCGGTCGGCGACGACCAGAAGCAGCACGTCGAGCTCACGCGCGACCTGGCCGAGCGCTTCAACGCGCGCTACGGAACCACCTTCACGATCCCGAAGCCGGTCATCCAGAAGGAGACCGCGCGCATCTACGACCTGCAGAACCCCACGGCGAAGATGTCGAAGTCCGCCGAGTCGCACGCGGGCGTGCTGTGGCTGCTCGACGAGGTCGACGTGACGGCGAAGAAGATCATGCGCGCCGTGACCGACAACGACGGCGTCGTGCGGTTCGACCGCGAGGCGAAGCCGGGCGTGTCCAACCTGCTCACCATCTACGCGGCCCTCACCGGCCGGCCCGTCGCGTCGATCGAGGACGAGTACGCGGGCCGCGGGTACGGCGACTTCAAGAAGGGCCTGCGCGACGTGGTCGTGGCGGAGTTCGAGCCCGTGCGCGCCCGCGCGCTCGAGCTGCTCGACGACCCCGCCGAGCTCGACCGCGTGCTCGCCGCGAACGCCGCGAAGGCCGAGGCGGTGGCCGACGCCACGCTCGCCGACGTGTACGACAAGGTCGGCCTGCTGCCGCGCGCCCGGTGATGCCGGATCCCGTCGAGCTCGAGACCGCTCGCCTCGTCCTGTCCGCCCCGACGACCGACGACATCGACGCGATCTACGAGGCGTGCCAGGACCCCGACATCCAGCGCTACACGACCGTCCCCTCGCCCTATCAGCGCACCGACGCGGAGTCCTTCGTCCACCTCGTCGCGGCGTGGTGGGCCACCGGCGACGAGTGCACGTGGGCGATCCGCGCCGACGGCGTGCTCGTGGGCATGATCGCGCTGCACGGCGTGCGCGACGGCGCCGCCGAGCTCGGCTACTGGATGGCTGCCCCGGCGCGCGGCCGCGGCTACCTCACGGAGGCCGCCCGCGCCGTGCTCGACTTCGCGTTCGGCCCCATGCGGCTGCAGCGCGTGGAGTGGCGCGCGGTCACCGACAACCCGGCCTCGGTCCGCATCGCCCAGAAGCTCGGCTTCCGCTACGAGGGCCTGCTGCGCCTGGGCCTCGGCCGCATCGGCTCCACGGGCGACCGTCGCGACGGCCACATCGCGGGCCTGCTCGCGACCGACCCGCGCACGCCCCAGCCCTGGCCGATCTGATTCAGCCGAGCGGCATCGACATCACCGTGCGGACGATCCACGGATGCGAGCGGTCGTCCTCGGTGTGTGTCATGCCGAGCTTCTCGGCCACGCGGCGCGACGCGGTGTTCTCGGGGTGGATGATGGCCGTGAGCACGCCGGTCGGGAACCGGCGCCTCGCCTCGCCCACGCACGCGCGGGCGGCCTCGGTCGCGTAGCCGCGGCCCTGCAGGCCGGCGCGCACGTGGTAGCCGACCTCGAGCACGCGCCGCCCGTTCACCTGCTGCCACGTGAGGCCGCAGTCGCCCACGAACTCGCCGGCGTGGGTCTCGACCGCCCACAGCCCGAAGCCGTGCTCGGCGTACCGCGCGCGGGACCGGGCGATCCACGCGGCCGCCTCGTCGCGCGTCTTCGGCGCCGGGTAGAACGCCATGACGGCCGGATCGCCCAGCAGGGCGGCCATGTCGTCGAGGTCCGACTCCTCGAGCTCCCGGAACCGCAGCCGCTCCGTCGCCTCCGGGCACCGGCGATCCACCATCCCGCCACGATATCCCGGCACCGCCCCGCGGATCCTCTCTGCCTCGCCTTCTGCACAACGAAGGAAGACCGCCGCTTCGCGGCGCCCAGGACGGGGTTTCCGTCGAGGATGGGCCGGCTCTTTCCTTCGTTGTGCAGTCCGGCGGTGAGAGCAGGAGCCGCAGCACGGGGCGGATGTGCCTCAGAACGGCGCAGCGAGCAGCCCCGCCACTGCTCGCCGTATGTCGCCGACATCGTCGAAGATCATCCGCGCGGTCGGCCTGACCGTGGCGAAGCCGCGCTCGGCGGCCGCCAGGTCTCGCGCCCTGTCGCGCTCCTGCGCTTCCCACCCCGAGTGATGCTCGCGGCTGTCGCATTCGACGATGACCCGCCGCTCGACGACGAGGTCGGTGCGTCCGACTCCGTCGATCCACTGCTGCACCGCCACGTGCCAGCCCGCGCCTCTCAGCTCCAGCCGCGCGAGGGACTCCGGCCCGGACTCCGCCCGGCTGTCCACGAGCCTGCGCAGGACTCCGAAGTGTCCCGGCAGCGCCGCGAACACGTCGTCGAGATCCTCCGACGTCACGATCCCCTGATGAAGCGCGGAGTCGAGCGTCGCGATCATCGACCGCGGCGGCTGACACCGGCTGGCAAGAATCAGCGCCTCGACCGGGTCGACAACGAGGACGTCATCCGGCGCCTGCACCCGGCGCCAGTGGACCCGCACGCCGTGGCGATCCTTGAGACGTACCCGCCTCGACCGCGGCGAGCGCAGGTGCTTGCGATTCGCTTCGATCTGAACGTGCAGCTGTTCGTGCTCCTGGACGAACACCCCCATGACCCGCAGCGCCGAGAGGCAATCGAGCCGACCGCCGACTCGCGCGGCCGACTTGAGGTCGTCGGCGGTGTCCCCCGCGAGGTACACGTTCCGCCGGGCACGGAACAGCCTGCCCGTCGCGAGCGCGTTCTCGATGTCGGTCCTCGTCATGCCGCCATCGCGGAGCTGCCGATAGCTCCACGCGACATCAGCCGGGTACCAGGACATGCCTCGACGATGCCCCGTCGCACCCCCTCGCATCCGCTTACCCACAACCTGCCCCGCGCTGCACCGCCATCCCTGTCCCTGTGGAGGGCTGCAGAGCTGCACAACGAAGGAAGAACCGCGTGAAAGCCGCAGGTTCTGCGCCTCCACGGGTCGCGAGGCGCCGCGTTTCCTTCGTTGTGCAGGTGAGCGCGCACGGCGACCTCGACGCGCAACCCCCGCCCGCGCGTCGGAGGGTGGTGGCAGGATGGCCGCATGCCGGAGATGCCCGAGGTGGAGGGGCTGGTGCGGTTCCTGCGGGAGCGCGCCGCCGGGCTCCGCGTCGCGAAGGCGCAGGTGGCGCAGATCGCCGCGCTGAAGACCTTCGACCCGCCGATCACCGCCCTCGTCGGTGCGACCGTGACCGGCGCCGAGCGGCACGGCAAGTTCGTCGACCTCGCGCTGGGCGACGGGCTGCACCTCGTCTTCCACCTCGCCAAGGCCGGCTGGCTGCGCTGGTCCGAGCAGCTGCCGGCCACCGTCATCAAGCCGGGCCGCTCGCCCATCGCGCTGCGCGTCGGCTTCGACGATGGCTCGGGCTTCGACCTCACCGAGGCGGGCACGAAGAAGTCGCTCGCCGTGTACGTCGTGCGCGACCCGGCGGAGGTGCCGGGCATCGCGCGCCTCGGGCCGGATCCGCTGGGCGCGGCGTTCACCGAGGAGGCCTTCGCCCGCACGCTCGCCGGCCGCCGCACGCAGATCAAGGGGCTGCTGCGCGACCAGTCCGTGATCGCGGGGATCGGGAACGCGTACTCCGACGAGATCCTGCACGCCGCGCGCATGTCGCCGTACGCGATCGCCGCCACGCTCGGCGCCGACGACGTCTCGCGCCTCTACGCCGCGATGCGCGCCGTGCTCACGGAGGCCGTCGCGGCGGCATCGGGCAAGCCGCCCGCCGAGCTCAAGGACGCGAAGCGCCGCGGCATGGCCGTGCACGCCCGCGCCGGGCAGCCGTGCCCCGTGTGCGGCGACACCGTGCGCTCGGTCTTCTTCGCCGATCGATCCCTGGAGTACTGCCCCACCTGCCAGACGGGCGGAAAGCCCCTGGCGGATCGGCGGCTCTCGCGGCTGCTGAAGTGACGGAATACGCCGGTGCCCCGCGCGTTGACTAGGCTGAGAGAGCACACGTGCTCCGGGGTCGGTGAGAATCCGAACCGGCGGTGACAGTCCGCGAACCGAGGGAGCGATCCCGAGGCCGATCCGGTGGAATTCCGGGACCGACGGTGATGCAGGCGCAGCCTGCGAGTCCGGATGAGAGGAAGCACGCGGCGAGCGCGGCCTGACCGCGCGACGCCGTTCGACGACCCCGGGCGCCCAGGACCGGAGGATCGGATGGCATTCAGCGAGGCGGAGCGGCGCGCGATGGCGCGCGCGCTCGAGCTGGCCACCCGCGGCCCCCGCAGCCGCAACCCGCAGGTCGGAGCGGTCATCCTCTCCCCCGCCGGCGAGCCGCTCGCCGAGGGCTGGCACCGCGGCGCCGGCACCGCCCACGCCGAGGTCGACGCGCTCTCGCAGCTGCCCGAGGGCGCGGCCCGCGGCGCCACCGCCGTCGTGACCCTCGAGCCCTGCAACCACACCGGGCTCACCGGCCCGTGCGCCGAGGCGCTCATCGCGGCGGGCGTGGCGCGCGTCGTCTACGCCGTCGCCGATCCGGGCGCCGCCTCGGGCGGCGGCGCCGAGCGCCTGCGCGCCGTGGGCATCGACGCCGAGGGCGGCCTGCTGGCCGACGAGGCCGGCGCGCTCCTGACCCCCTGGATCGCCGCGATGCGCCTCGGCCGCCCCCACGTCACCGTGAAGTGGGCGCAGAGCCTCGACGGCCGCGCCGCGGCGGCCGACGGCACGAGCCAGTGGATCACCGGCCCCGAGGCCCGCGCCGACGTGCACCGCCGCCGCGCCGAGGCCGACGCGATCGTCGTGGGCACCGGCACGCTGCTCGCCGACGACCCCCAGCTCACCGCGCGCATCGACGGCGCGCTCGCCCCGCACCAGCCGGTGCCCGTCGTGATCGGCTCCCGCCCGATCCCGCCGGACGCCGCCGTGCGCCGCCACCCCGCCATCGCGCCGGGCGGCGAGCCGCTCGCGTACGCCACGCACGATCTGGCCGCCGTCCTCGCCGATCTGCGCGAGCGCGGCCTGCACCGCGTCTTCGTCGAGGGCGGGCCGACGCTCGCCAGCGCGTTCCTGCGCGCCGGCCTGGCCGACCGGGTGCTCGTGTACGTGGCGCCGGTGCTGCTGGGCGGCCCGCGCACGGCGCTCGACGACATCGGCGTGGCGACGATCGGCGGCGCCCGCCGCCTCGTCGTCGACCGCACGGTGCCGCTCGGCGCCGACGTCCTGTACGAAGCCCGCCTGCACGAGGGAGACAGCTGATGTTCACCGGGATCATCGAGGAGATCGGCGAGATCGCCGCCATCGAGCCGTCGGGCGACGGCGTGCGCCTGAGCGTCATCGCGCCGCGGGCCGTCGAGGGCGTGCGCCACGGCGACTCGATCGCCGTGAGCGGCGTGTGCCTCACCGTGGTGGCGTGGGACGCGCGCGGTTTCACGGCCGACGTCATGCGGCAGACGCTCGACATGTCGACGCTGGGCCTGCTCGCCCCCGGGTCGCGGGTCAACATCGAGCGCGCGACGGCGGCGGGCGGGCGCCTCGGCGGCCACATCGTGCAGGGCCACATCGACGGCACGGGCACCGTCGCCGAGGTGCGCCACGGCGCGCAGTGGCGCGTGATCCGCGTCGGGATGCCCGCCCACCTCGCGCCGCTCGTCGTCGACAAGGGCTCGATCGCCGTCGACGGCACCTCGCTCACGGTGAGCGCCGTGAGCCCGGCGGGCGCCGCCGCGCCCTGGTTCGAGGTGTCGCTCATCCCCGAGACGCTGCAGGCCACGACGCTCGGCGCGCTCGCGCCCGGGCACGCCGTGAACCTGGAGACCGACATCCTCGCGCGCCACGTGCAGCGACTCATGGCCTTCCGCGCCGCGCCCGCGCCCGACCCGACCTGGCGGCGCCCCGACAGCGCCTTCAGCACGACCGACGTGCCGCCGGCCGACTATTCGATCCTCTCCGCACCCTTCGAAGGAGGCTCCCGATGAGCCTGACCACCCCCCTGCCCCTGGCCACGATCGACGAGGCGCTCGACGCCCTGCGCGCCGGCCGCCCCGTGATCGTCGCCGACGACGCGGATCGCGAGAACGAGGGCGACGTCATCCTCTCGGCGCAGCTGGCCACGCCGGAGTGGATCGCGTGGACGGTGCGCTACACCTCCGGCTACCTGTGCGCCCCGATGCCGCAGGACTGGGCCGACCGTCTCGACCTGCCTCCCATGGTCACGAACAACGAGGACGCGCGCGGCACGGCGTACACCGTGAGCGTGGACGCCGCCTCGGGCGTGACGACCGGCATCAGCGCCGCCGACCGCGCCCGCACGCTCAACGTGCTGGCCGATCCCGACGCCGCCCCCACCGACGTCATCCGCCCCGGGCACATCCTGCCGCTGCGGGCGGTGCCGGGCGGCGTGCGCCAGCGCGGTGGCCACACCGAGGCCGCCGTCGACCTCATGCGGCTCGCGGAGCTGCAGCCCGTCGGCGTGATCGCCGAGGTCGTCGCCGAGGACGGCAGCATGATGCGCCTGCCCGGCCTCGTCGAGATGGGCGCGCGCGAGGGCATCCCCGTCATCACGATCGAGCAGCTCGTCGCCCACCTCGACGACGTCGACCCGCGCGACGGCGCCGAGGCGCCCGTCGTCCGCCGCGCCGTGAGCCTGCGCGCCGACGCCCTCGTGCCCACCTCGCACGGCACGTTCCGGTTCCTCGCGTACAAGGACCGTCTCACGGGCACGGATCACCTGGCCATCGTCTCGGGCGACCTCACGGCGAACCCCACCCCGCTCGTCCGCGTGCACTCGGAGTGCCTCACGGGCGAGGCGTTCGGATCGCTCAAGTGCGAGTGCGGCCCGCAGCTCGACGCCGCCCTCGACGCCATCGAGCAGGACGGCGGCGTCGTCATCTACATGCGCGGCCACGAGGGCCGCGGCATCGGGCTCATCAACAAGCTCCGCGCGTACGCGCTGCAGGAGGAGGGCCTCGACACCGTCGACGCCAACACGGCGCTGGGCCTGCCGGCCGACGCCCGCGACTACGCCGCCGCGGCGGGCATCCTCGGCGACCTCGGCGTCGCGCGCATCCGGCTGCTCACCAACAACACCGACAAGGTGCGGCAGCTGCGCGGCTTCGGCCTCGACGTGGTCGAGCAGGTGCCGCTCATCGTGGGCGTCGGCCCGAACAACCACCAGTACCTCGAGACCAAGCGCGACCGCATGGGCCACATCATCGGCGAGGCGGAGCTGGCCGCCGCGGTCGCGCAGATGCAGGCGGACGAGAGCGCCGTCCAGACGGGAGAGACGAAGTGAGCGGAAAGGGCGCACCCGAGCGGGAGCGGATCGACGGGGAGGGCCTGGACGTCGTCATCGTCGCGGGCACCTGGCACGAGGAGATCTCGGAGGGGCTGATCGCGGGCGCGCGGCGCACGCTCGACGCGGCGGGCGCGAGCCACCGGCTCGTACGCGTGGCGGGATCGTTCGAGCTGCCGGTCGTCGCGAAGGCGGCGCTCGAGGCGGGCGCGGACGCCGTCGTGGCGCTCGGCGTGATCATCCGCGGCGGCACGCCGCACTTCGAGTTCGTCTCGTCGGCCGCCACCGACGGGCTCACGCGCGTGGCGCTCGACACGGGCAAGCCCGTGGGCTTCGGCGTGCTCACGCTGGACGACGAGCAGCAGGGCCTGGATCGGGCCGGCCTGCCCGGCTCGAAGGAGGACAAGGGCGCCGAGGCCGCCGACGCGGCCCTGCGCACGGCCCTCACCCTCCGCACCCTGCGCGGCTGAGCGGATCGGGCTCGACGGCGAGGGTTTCTCTACATAGGGTAGAAGTCATGGAGATCCTGCGGAACGTCGTCCTGCTCGTCCACCTCGTCGGCTTTGCGATCCTGTTCGGCGCCTGGGTCGTCGAGGCGGCCTCGCGGCGCTACCAGGCCACGCGCCTCATGGACCTCGGTGTGCTCGTCGCCGGCGTCGCCGGGCTCGCGCTCGCGGCGCCGTGGGGGCTCGACCACGACCTCAACTACGTGAAGATCGGCATCAAGCTCGTCGTGCTCCTCGTCATCGGCGCGCTCGTGGGCATCAGCACGAGCCGCGCGAAGAAGGGCACGCCGCTGCCGTCATGGGTGTTCTGGCTGATCGGCGGCCTCACGCTGCTGAACGCGGGCCTCGCCCTCATCTGGCGCTGACGGCGCGTCGCGCACTCCGCCGCGCGACACCCGCGCAGCGAGAGCATTTCGCATCGCGCCGACACCCCCGTTGATCATTGTGATCGGCGGGGGTGTTCGCACTCGCGGTTCCGACGCGCCCGGAGCGCGCCGTGACGTGCGCCGGTGCGCAGAATGCTCACTCACGCGCGTAGAATCGTCGTTTGTGCCCCGCTCATCCGCGGCGCACCCGACGAGCCGGAGGGCCACCGCACGACCCCGCGGAGACCCGGCCGGCACCCCGAGCACGCGGCGCGCCGCGCATCCCCGCCGCGCACCGCGAAGCGTCCTCCCGCTCTGTTCCAGAAGGCACCATGACGTCCACAGCACCCACCGATCCGAAGCCGGCCAACTCACGCGGACGCGTGATCACGGCCAGCCTCGTCGGCACCACGATCGAGTTCTACGACTTCTACGCGTACGCCACGGCGGCCGTGCTCGTGTTCCCGATCCTCTTCTTCCCCAGCGGCAACCCGACCACGGCGCTCCTGCTGTCGTTCGCGACCTACGGCGCCGCCATGGTCGCCCGGCCGATCGGCGCGGTCGTCTTCGGCCACTTCGGCGACCGCATCGGGCGCAAGGGCACCCTCGTCGCCTCGCTGCTGACGATGGGCATCGCGACGTTCCTCATCGGCTGCCTGCCCACCCACAACGAGATCGGCGCGTGGGCGGCGTTCCTGCTGCTGATCTGCCGGCTCGCCCAGGGCTTCGCGCTCGGCGGCGAGTGGTCGGGCGCGGCCCTCGTCGCCACGGAGAACGCCCCCAAGGGCAAGCGCGCGCTGTACGGCACGTTCCCGCAGCTGGGCGCGCCCATCGGCTTCATCATCGCCAACTCGATCTTCCTGCTCATCAGCTTCGCGATGCCCGGCGAGGACGGCGGCGCGAGCGAGGCGTTCCTCAGCTGGGGCTGGCGCATCCCGTTCCTGTTCTCGGCCGTCATGGTCATCGTCGGCCTGTGGGTGCGGTTGAAGCTCGTGGAGTCCGACGCGTTCACGAAGGCCGCGGCGAAGGGCCAGATCCAGAAGGCGCCGATCGGCTACGTGTTCCGCCGGCACTGGCGGCAGCTGATCCTCGGCACCTTCTTCATGCTCGCGACCTACGTGCTCTTCTACCTGATGACGACGTTCACGCTGTCGTACGGCACGCGCGCGCAGACGCTGCCGGAGGGCGCCGACCCCGCGACGTTCGTCCCGGGCCTCGGCTTCACGTACACGCACTTCGTGCTCATGCAGATCATCGGCGTCATCTTCTTCGGCATCTGCACCCTCGCGTCCGGCCCGCTGGCCGACGCGATCGGCCGCCGCAAGCTGCTCATCTGGGTGACGTCGTTCATCATCGGGCTCGGCCTGCTGTTCCCGGTGTTCCTGCTGCCGCAGGGCGATCCGCTCTTCACGGGCGCGCTCACGCAGGCGTTCCTCGTGTTCGGCTTCCTGCTCATGGGCATGACCTTCGGGCCGATGGGCGCCCTGCTGCCCGAGCTGTTCCCGACCAACGTGCGGTACACCGGATCGGCGGTGGCCTACAACGTGTCGTCGATCCTCGGCGCCGCGCTCGCGCCGATCGTGGCGCTGTGGCTGTGGAGCGTCGGCGACGGCAACCCGTGGCTGGTCGGCGTCTACCTGTCGGCCTCGGGCGTGCTGACGCTCATCGCGCTCATCCTCGGCAAGGAGACCAAGGACGTCGACATCGACGGCGACGGCGTGACCGACGAGGGCGACGAGGGCGCGCGGCTCGCCGCCAAGGAAGCCGCGATGCTCTGATCCGCTCACGTTTCGCGAGCACCCCCTGCCTCTGGACAGGGGGTGCTCGTCGTCTCCCGCCTCGCCGACTGGCCCCGCGTCTCGGGCGCGTAACGCGAGGTTTCGGGCGTGTGTCGAAAGTGACGCGGAGGGCCATGGCATGCCCGGGCATGTGGGAGGATCGCTCACACGCGCGCCGTTCCCGCGGCGCGCTGACCCGCAACCCGCCGCGGGTCGCAGCAAGACACAGCCGTCCTGACAAGAAAGCGGACACCGCATGACACTCCCCCACAAGGCGCGCACGCGCGCCGTGGCCGTCGCCCTCCCGACCGTGGCCGTGCTCGCCCTCGCGGGCTGCGCCGGCGGAGCGACCGACGGCGGCGGCGCGGGCGACAACGTGATCCTCGTCGGCACCACCGACTCCGTCACCCACCTCGACCCCGCCGGCTCGTACGACAACGGATCGCTCACGCTGCAGACGCAGGTGTTCCCGTACCTCGTCAACACGGCCGAGAACAGCACGGACGTCGTGCCCGACCTCGCCGAGACCGCCGAGTTCACCGGCCCCACCGAGTACACGGTGACGCTGCCCGAGGGCCTGCAGTGGGCCAACGGCAACGACCTCACCTCGAGCGACGTGAAGTTCACGTTCGACCGCCAGCTCGCCATCGCCGACCCGAACGGGCCGTCGTCGCTGCTGTTCAACCTCGACTCGGTCGAGGCTCCCGACGAGACGACCGTCGTGTTCCACCTCAAGAGCGAGAACGACCAGACCTTCCCCATGGTCCTCACGTCGTTCCCCGGCGCGATCGTCGACGAGGAGACGTTCGCGGCCGACGCCGTCACGCCCGACGAGGACATCGTGGAGGCCAACGCCTTCGGCGGCCCGTACGCGATCGCCGACTACACGTTCAACGAGCTCGTCGAGCTGACCCCGAACGAGAACTACCAGGGTCTGCACGACGCCGCCGCGAACGAGGGCGTCATCATCAACTACTACGCCGAGTCGTCGAACCTGAAGCTCGCCGTGCAGGAGGGCGAGGTCGACGTGGCCTACCGCAGCCTGTCGGCCAGCGACGTCGCCGACCTCTCGGGCGACGACAGCCTCACGGTCCACGAGGGCCCCGGCGGCGAGATCCGCTACATCGTGTTCAACTTCAACACGCAGCCCTACGGCGCCGCGACCGACGAGGCCGACCCCGCCATGGCGCTCGCCGTGCGCCAGGCGGTCGCGTCGCTGATCGACCGCGAGGCCCTCAGCGAGGACGTCTACGACGGCACCTACACCCCGCTGTACTCGTACGTGCCGCAGGGCTTCGCCGGCGCGGCCGAGCCGCTGAAGGAGCTGTACGGCGACGGCGAGGGCGGCCCCTCGGCCGAGGCGGCGGCCCAGTTCCTGGCCGACGCGGGCGTCGAGACGCCCGTGCCGCTGGCGCTGCAGTACAGCCCCGACCACTATGGCCCGAGCTCGGCCGACGAGTACGCGCTCATCGAGCAGCAGCTCGAGGCCGACGGCCTGTTCGACGTGACGCTGGCCGGCACGGAGTGGACGCAGTACTCGGACGACCGCGTCAACGACGTCTACCCCGCGTACCAGCTGGGCTGGTTCCCGGACTACTCCGACGCCGACAACTACCTGACGCCGTTCTTCCTGCAGGAGAACTTCCTCGTCAACCACTACGACGACCAGGAGGTCAACGACCTCATCCTGCAGCAGGCGTCGACGCCGGACGCGGCCGAGCGCGAGGCGCTCATCGAGCAGATCCAGCAGCTCGTGGCCGAGGACCTCTCGACGGTGCCCTACCTGCAGGGCGCCCAGGTCGCGGTGAGCGCGGCGGACGTCGACGGCATCGTCCTCGACGCCTCGTTCAAGCTCCGCATGGCCTCGATCACCCGCTGATCCACGCTCACGAGGGGGCGGTCCCGGTACGGGACCGCCCCCTCCCCACGACTAGGATTCCCCCGTGGCAGACACCGCAACGGCTCCGCCCGAGGCCGTTCCCGCCGTCGCCCGCAAGGGCGCGCGCGGCGGGGCGACGCTCTGGCGATACGTCCTCATCCGCTTCCTGCTGATCTTCCCGACGATCTTCATCCTCGTCACGACGGTCTTCCTCATGATGCGGGTGACGGGCGATCCGATCACGGCCGCGCTGGGCGGTCAGCTCACGCCGGCCCAGCTCGCGGAGCGCATCGAGGCCGCCGGCTACAACCGGCCGCTCATCATCCAGTACCTCGAGTACCTGGGCCAGATCTTCCGCGGCGACTTCGGCACGACGCTCGACGGCCAGCCCGTCGTGGGCGTGCTGCTGCGCTACGGCGGCGCGACGCTCGAGCTGGCCTTCTACGCCCTCATCGTCGCCTTCGTCGTCGGCATCCCGCTCGGCATGCTCGCCGCGGCCCTGCGCGACCGCTGGGGCGACGCCGTGCTGCGCGTGTTCGCCATCCTCTGCTACGCCACCCCCGTCTTCTTCGCCGGCCTCATCCTGAAGCTCGTCTTCTCGGTGTGGCTGGGCGTGCTGCCCTCGTCGGGCCGCGCCTCGCCGCGCATCGAGCTGCAGCTGAACCGCCTGGAGGGATCGACCGGGATCTTCACGATCGACGCGATCCGCACGGGCAACCCCGCGATCATCGGCGACGTGCTGCAGCACGCGATCCTGCCGGGCATCGCGCTGGGCCTGCTCACCGCCGGCGTGTTCCTGCGCCTCGTGCGCACCAACGTCATCGGCACCCTGGCGATGCCCTACGTCGACGCCGCGCGCTCGCGCGGCATCAGCGAGTACCGCCTCGTGCGCAAGCACGCCTACAAGCCCGCGCTCATCCCGATCATCACGGTCATCGGCCTGCAGATCGCCATGCTGCTGGGCGGCGCGGTGCTCACCGAGACCACCTTCGAGTGGATGGGCCTGGGCTACCAGCTCAGCGAGTACCTGAAGGCGCGCGATTACGTGGCCGTGCAGGGCATCGTGGCGCTGCTGGCCGTCATCGTGGCCCTGACCAACTTCATCGTCGACATCATCGCGGCGTTCATCGACCCGAGGGTGAGGTACTGACGTGCCGAAGACCGCAAGCCGGCGCCGTCCGCCCCTGTGGACGCGGCTGCCGATCGTCCACCAGTTCCGCCAGTCCGTCGGGCTGCAGCGCGGCATGCTCACCGCGGGCCTCGTCATCTGCGCGGTGTTCCTGCTGACGGCGATCTTCGCTCCGCTCATCGCGCCCTACGAGTTCAACCAGCTCCGCGACGCGGCCGGCGAGACCTTCCGGCCCCGCCAGGCGCCCAGCGCCGAGCACATCTGGGGCACGACGATCGCGGGCTACGACGTGTTCTCGCGCGTGCTGTGGGGCGCCCGCACGGCGCTGCTCGTGATCGTCATCTCGGTGCTCATGTCGATGCTGCTGGGCGTGCTGCTCGGCCTCGTCTCCGGCTACATCGGCGGCTGGGTCGACCGCGTGCTCGTGGTGATCGCCGACGCCGTGTACGCCTTCCCCTCGCTGCTGCTGGCCATCGTGAGCGCGATCATCATCTCGGGCGGCCGGTCGGATCTGTGGGGCGGCATCTTCGCCACCGCCATCTCGATCACCGTCGTGTTCATCCCGCAGTACTTCCGCGTGATCCGCGCCGAGACGGTGCGCATCAAGTCGGAGGCGTTCGTCGAGGCCGCCCAGGTGATGGGCGCGTCGACGTGGCGCGTGATGTCGCGGCACGTGTTCCGCAACGCCACCCGCACGCTGCCGCTCGTGTTCACGCTGAACGCGTCCGAGGCGATCCTCACGCTCGCGGGCCTCGGCTTCCTGGGCTTCGGCATCGAGCCGAGCGCCGCCGCCGAGTGGGGCTACGACCTCAACCGCGCGATCGAGGACGTCACCGCCGGCCGCTGGTGGACCGCCGTGTTCCCCGGCGTCGCGATCGTGCTGGTCGTGATGGGCATCACGCTCGTCGGCGAGTCGCTGAACGACCTCGCCGATCCGCGCCTGCGCACCCGCCGGCGCGCCGCCGCGGCCACCCCGGCCGACGCCGTCGCCGCCACCACCCCCGTCGCCCGCAACGAGATCGGTGAGGTCGAATGACCGACGCAGCCCCCGCGGTGCAGATCCGCGACCTGACCATCACCTTCGCCACCGACGGCGGCGACGTGCCCGCCGTCAAGGGCATCTCGCTCGACGTGAATCCCGGCGAGGTGCTCGCGATCGTCGGCGAGTCCGGATCGGGCAAGACCGTCACGGCCCGCTCGATCCTCGGCCTGCTGCCCGAGACGGCACGCCTGGGCGGCGCCGTCGTCCTGAACGGCACCGACGTGGTCGGCCTCTCGCCCGAGCGGATGCGCGCGCTGCGCGGTCCCGACGCGGCGATGATCTTCCAGGAGCCCATGACGGCGCTCAACCCGGTCTACCCCGTGGGCTGGCAGATCGCCGAGGGCCTGCGCGCGCACGGCGAGGTGTCGAAGAAGGAGGCCCGCCGCCGGGCGATCGACATCCTCGGCCGCGTGGGCATCCCGGATCCCGAGACCCGCGTGGACCACTACCCGCACCAGTTCTCGGGCGGCCAGAAGCAGCGCATCGTCATCGCGCAGGCGCTCGCGCTCGAGCCGTCGGTGATCATCGCCGACGAGCCGACGACGGCGCTCGACGTGACGGTGCAGGCCGAGATCCTCGACCTGCTGCGCCGCGCGCGCACGGAGTTCGGCACCGCCATCGTGCTCATCACCCACAACATGGGCGTGGTGGCCGACCTCGCCGACCGCGTGGCCGTGATGTACCGCGGCGACATCGTCGAGACGGCGCCCGTGCGCGAGCTGTTCGCCGCCCCGCAGCACGAGTACACGCAGCGCCTGCTCGCCGCCGTGCCGCGCCTGGAGGTGGCCGACCGCGCGTACGACGGCGACCCCGAGGCGGCGCCGGTCGTCGAGGCGAAGGGGCTCGAGATCGAGTACCCCGGCCGCTTCGGGCAGAAGCCGTTCCGGGCCGTCAAGGGCGTCGACTTCACGATCCGCCCCGGCGAGGTGCTGGGCCTCGTGGGCGAATCGGGATCGGGCAAGACGACCATCGGCCGCGCCATGGCGGGCCTCGCGCCCGTGACCGGCGGCTCGCTGCGCGTGCTCGGCACCGAGATGAACGGCATGCGCGAGCGGCAGTTCCGCCGGTCGCGCCGCGAGCTCGGCTTCGTGTTCCAGGACCCGGCCTCGAGCTTCAACCCGATGCTCACGGTCGCCGACGCCATCGCCGAGCCGCTCGTCGTGCACGGCGAGGCCGGCTCGCCCGCCGACGCGCGCGACCGCGTGGACGAGCTGCTCGAGGCCGTGCAGCTGCCCAAGGAGTTCGGGGATCGCTTCCCGCACGAGCTGTCGGGCGGCCAGCGCCAGCGCGCGAGCCTCGCGCGCTCCCTCGCGCTCAACCCGCAGCTGCTCATCGCCGACGAGCCGACCTCGGCGCTCGACGTGTCGGTGCAGGCGCGCGTGCTCGAGCTGTTCCAGGAGCTGCAGGAGCGGTTCGGCTTCGCGTGCCTGTTCATCACGCACGACCTCGCCGTCGTCGACCTGCTCGCGCACCGCGTGGCGGTGCTGCACCACGGCGAGATCGCCGAGCAGGGCCCGACGGCGCAGGTGCTCGGCGCCCCGAAGGACGACTACACCCGCCGCCTGATCGCCTCGCTGCCCGTTCCGGATCCCGTGGAGCAGGCCGCGCGCCGCGCGTCGCTGGCCTGATCCGGTCCCTTCATCTCCGCGGCTGCGCCGCTCCGTTCAGGAACCGAACGGGTCGCCGAACGGAGCAGCGCGCCCGCTACAGCCCGTACTCCTCCAGCAGCCGCAGCCAGAACTCGCTGACGGTGGGGTACGACGGCACGGCGTGCCAGAGCCGCTCGAGCGGCACCTCTCCCACCACGGCGATCGTCGCGGCGTGCAGCATCTCGCCCGCGCCGGCGCCCACGAGCGTCAGCCCCACGAGCACGCGCCGCTCCTCGTCGACGACGGCGCGCACGCGCCCCGCGTAGCCGTCGGCGAGCAGTCCGGCGCCCGCGACGCTCGCGAGGTCGTAGTCGATCACGCGGTGCGGCAGGCCGCGCTCCTCGGCCTGCGCCGCCGTGATCCCCACCGACGCGATCTCCGGATCGGTGAAGACCACCTGCGGCACGGCCGCGTGATCCGCCGAGGCGGCGTGCCGGCCCCAGCGCGCGTCATCCACCCGCTCGCCGCGCGCCCTGGCGACGATCGCCTCGCCCGCGGCCCGCGCCTGGTACTTGCCCTGGTGGGTCAGCAGCGCGCGCCCGTTGGCGTCGCCCGTCGCATACAGCCACGGCAGTTGCGGCGAGCGCAGCGTGTCGTCGACCTCGACGGGCGCACCCGGCTCGAGCCCGACGGTCTCGAGCCCCAGGTCGCCCGTGCGCGGCGCGCGCCCCGTGGCCACGAGCACCTCGTCGGCCGTCACGACGCCGCCGCCCTCGAGCGCGATCCGCACCTCCCCGGCGCGCTCGACCGACGCGACCGGCGCGCCCTCGCGCACGTCGACGCCGCGCTCGCGCAGCGCGTCGCGCACGGCCTCGCCCGCGAACGGCTCCATGCCGCGCAGCAGCGGCCCGCGCGAGAGGATCGTCACCGCGCTGCCGAGGTCGTGCAGGAAGGTGGCCGCCTCGACCGCCACGACACCGCCGCCGATCACGGCGAGGCGCGCGGGCGGGGTGCGCACGGCGGTGGCCTGGCGGCTCGTCCAGGGCCGCGCCTCGCGCAGGCCGGGTGTGTCCGGAATGCGCGCGTCCGATCCCGCCGCCACGACGACCGCGTGTCGCGCGCGCAGCTCGACCTCGCCGGTGCTGGTCTCGACGCGCACGATCCGCTCGCCCACGATCCGGCCCCGCCCGCGGATCAACTCGATCCCGGCCGAGGCGAGCCACTCGACCTGTCCCTCGTCGTGCCAGTGCGCGGCGAACTCGTCGCGCCTGGCGAGGATCGCCCCGGCGTCGAGTCCTCCGCCGGTCACGCCGGCCACCGCCTGGGCGGCGCGCAACGCGGCGCCGGGACGCAGCAGCGCCTTCGACGGCATGCACGCCCAGTACGAGCACTCCCCGCCGACGAGCTCCGCCTCGACGATGACGGTCTCGAGGCCCGCCCGCGCCGTCCGATCCGCCACGTTCTCGCCGACAGGGCCGGCGCCGATCACCACCACGTCCACCTCGCGCGTCTCCATGCCGCCGACGCTACGGGTCCGCACGCTTTGCGCACAACGCCCACGCCCCCTCTCCTCCCGCCGGGCTGCACAACGAAGGAGATCCGGCCCCGCCGCGGCCCGACACGCCGCCGAATCCGCCGAGGACACCCGACTCCTCCTTCGTCGTGCAGTGCGTCAACGGTTGTTGACGCACCGGGGCACGTCAACTACGGTTGACGCCATGCCCGTCACCGCCACGTCCGAGGATCCGGATCAGCCGATCGCCGCCCTGCGGCGCCTCGCCGAGCGCCGCCGCGCGCTGAGCCGCGAGGAGGAGGCGCTCGTGCGCCGCGCCCGCGTGAGCGGCTACTCGTGGGAGGCGATCGCCATGGCACTCGGCGTGAGCAAGCAGGCGGCTCACAAGAAGTACGGACGAAAGTAGATCCGTGAGCACCGACGCGCCCCGCCGCTCCCCGTTCCGCCGCCCGCAGCCCCAGGAGGGGCCGCGTGCCACCTTCCGCCAGCTGCTGCCGTTCCTCTTCGAGCACAAGGCGGTGCTGATCGTCGTCGCGGTGCTCAGCGTCATCGAGGCGGTGTTCACCCTCGTGCAGCCGCTGCTCATCGGCCGGGTCATCGAACGCGTGCAGATCGGCGAGGCGCTGGGCGGCATCGTCTGGCTGCTCGTCGGGCTCGTCATCGTGGCCTCGGCGGTGGGCGCCTACCAGCATTACCTGCTGCAGCGCACGGGCACGGCCATCGTGTTCTCCAGCCGCCGGCGCCTCATCGCGCACATCCTGCACCTGCCCATCAGCGAGTTCGACGCGCGGCGCACGGGCGACCTCGTCTCGCGCGTGGGCACCGACACCACGATGCTCTACGCCGTGCTCACGCAGGGCCTGGCCGACAGCGTCGGCAACGCGCTGCTGTTCATCGGCGCGCTCGTCGCGATGATCTTCATCGATCCGATCCTGCTGCTGTCGATCATCGGCGTCCTCGTCGTCGCCGTGGCGCTCGTCGCGTCGCTCAGCGGGCGCATCCGCAGCGCCACGGCCGAGCAGCAGGAGCGGGTGGGCGAGCTGACCTCGGGCGTCGAGCGGGCGATCGGCGCGATCCGCACCGTGCGGGCGGCGGGCGCGACAGAGCGCGAGAAGGCGTCGGTGGCGCGTATGGCCGAGGCGGCATACGGGGCGGGGGTGAAGGTCGCGAAGGCCTCGGCCCTCGTGGTGCCCGTCGCGAGCGTCGCGATGCAGGCCTCGATGCTCGTCGTGCTGGGCGTGGGCGGCTTCCGCGTGGCCTCGGGCGCGATCTCGATCGCGAGTCTCGTCACGTTCGTGATGTTCCTGTTCCTCATGGTCATGCCGCTCGCGTCGTTCTTCGGGGCCATGACCTCGGTCGGCCAGGCGCTCGGCGCGCTCGGCCGCATCCAGGAGGTGCTGGACCTGCCCCTCGAGTCCGACGGCGACCGGGCGCCCTCCGGCACAACGAAGGAAGACGGCGGGGCCCCGCGCATGGCAGGGCCCGAATCGGGCCCGGCCGCGGCCGGATCTCCTTCGTTGTGCAGTGATGCCCCGGCGATCGCGTTCGAGGACGTGCGGTTCCGCTACCCCGAGGCCGCGGTCGCGGCGCGCACCGAGGCCGAGAAGGAGGCGCTGAGCCTCGCAGCCGAGGCGCATCTCGATACGGAGTCGATCACCGCGGGCGACGAGCCGCGCGAGGTGCTGCGCGGCGTCTCGTTCGAGGTGCCCGTCGGCACGCGCGTCGCCCTCGTCGGCCCCTCGGGCGCCGGGAAGTCGACGATCCTCGCGCTCATCGAGCGCTTCTACGACCCCACCGAGGGCACGATCCGGATCGGCGGCGCCGACATCCGCGACCTGCCGCGCGACGAGCTGCGCGCCCGCTTCGGCTACGTGGAGCAGGACGCCCCCACGCTCGCCGGCACGATCGCCGACAACCTGCGTCTCGCCTCGCCCGATGCCGGCGATGAGGAGTGCGAGCGCGTGCTGCGGCAGGTGAACCTCGGCGACGTCATCGACCGCTCCCCCGCGGGCATCGACACCCCCGTCGGCGAGGACGGCGTGATGCTCTCGGGGGGCGAGCGCCAGCGCCTCGCGATCGCCCGCGCGCTGCTGGCCGCGCCGCCGATCCTGCTGCTGGACGAGTCGACGTCGTCGCTCGACGGCGTCAACGAGCAGCGTATGCGCGAGGCGATCGACGCGGTCGCGGAGGGCCGCACGCTGCTCGTCATCGCGCACCGCCTGTCGACGGTCGTCGACAGCGACCGGATCGTCGTGCTCGACAAGGGCCGCGTCGTCGGGCAGGGCACCCACAGCGAGCTCGTCGAGTCCACCCCGCTGTACCGCGACCTCGCCAAGCACCAGCTGCTCGTGTGAGGCTCGCGGGCGGCTCGCGCTGGTCGCTTCATCTCCGCGGCCTCCGGCCGCTCCGTTCAGCAACCGAGAGGTGCGACCACAGGAATCTGTCGCAGTGTCCGACCCCACCGGCAGGATGGGCGCATGGACCTCGCGAGGCTGCGGGCGCTGCGGTTGCGCCACCACCGGCTCACCGCCCCGGCGCGCACGGTGACCGACGCCGCCCGGCACCTGCTGTGCGTGCAGTCGCAGGACTACTGGAGCGGGCGCCTCGCCCTCGCCGCGCGCTCCCGCGGCGGCCGGGCGTCGCAGGTCGACGCGGCGTACGACCGGGGCGACCTCGTGCGGGCGTGGACGCAGCGCGGCACGCTGCACACCATCCCCGCGGGCGACCTGCGCTGGGTGCTGTCGGTCACGGCCGCGCGCACGCTCGCCCAGAGCGCGACCCGGCGCGCCCAGCTCGGCCTCGACGACGGCACCATCGCCCGCGCCACCGACGCGCTCGTCGGCGCCCTGCGCGGCGGCGGCGCGCTCACCCGCGCCGAGGCGCTCGCGCTCTGGGAGGCCGCCGGCATCCCCACCACCGAGGGGCGCGGCTACCACCTGCTGTTCCACATCGCGCTGCGCGGCCTCATCTGCTGGGGCCCCACGGTCCGGCGCGACGGATTCGAGCCCCGCGAGCAGCGGATCGTGCTCGTCGACGAGTGGATCGGCCAGCACGACGCCCCGGACGATCCGCTCGCCGAGCTGTTCGTGCGGTACATCGAGGGCCACGGGCCCGCGAGCCCCGAGGACTTCGCGTGGTGGGCCGGGCTCACCAAGGGCGACGCGCGCCGGGCCGCGGCGGCCGCGGCCGATCGCCTCGCCACGATCGCGGTCGGCGGCGAGATGCTCTTCGCCTCGGCCGCCGCCCCGCGGCGCGCCCCGGGCGCCGCCGCGACGCACGCGCTGCCGACGTTCGAGGAGTACTACATCGCCTACGCCGACCGCTCACGCGTGGCGTCGTTCGACGTCATGGCGGCCGCGGGGCCCGGCAAGAACGGCATGGTCCGCGCGCTGCTGCTGCACGAGGGCGAGGTCGTCGCGCTCTGGAAGCCCCCGCCGCCGGCGGAGCGCGCGACCGTCGAGCCCGCGTTCGAGCTGATGCGCCCGGCGCCCGAGGACGCGATCCGCGTCGCGCTCGATCGTGCGATGGCGGCCCTGCGCGGCTGACGCCGGGCCGTCACACGCCGCCGATACGGTGGAGCCATGACCGCGCCGTACGACGACCTCGACCAGTTCATCGCCCTGCCCCGCGTGGAGGCCCTCGCCCTCTCCCCCGACGGCACGTGGGCCGCCGCCACCGTCGCCACGCTGAGCGCCGACCGCACCGCGTGGGAGCGCGCGATCTGGCGCGTCCCCGTGAGCGCCGCGGGCGCGCCCGTTCGGCTGACGCGCTCGGCCAAGGGCGAGGCCGGCGCGGCGTTCCTGCCCTCCGGCGACCTGCTGTTCACCTCCGCGCGACCCGACGCCGAGGACGAGGACGCCCCGGAGGACAAGCCGCAGCTGTGGCTGCTGCCGCGCGAGGGCGGGGAGGCCCGCGCGCTCACGTCGCTGGCCGGCGGGGTCGGGCAGATCGCCGCCGTCGCGCACGAGGCCGGCACCGTGATCCTCTCCGCGGGGCTGCTGCCTGGCGCGGAGGGGCTGGAGGCCGAGGCCGCGCTGCGCAAGAAGCGCAAGGACCTGAAGGTGCAGGCGATCCTGCACGCGTCGCTGCCCGTGCGCTTCTGGGACCACGACCTCGGGCCGGCCGAGCCGCACCTGCTCGCCGTCGACGGCGAGCTGACCGCGGCGCCCGCCGCCGGCCAGAGCCCGCGTCCCACCCTGCGCGACCTCACGCCGAAGCCCGGCCGCACGCTCGAGAACGCCGGGCAGTCGATCACGCCCGACGGCCGCACCCTCATCACCGCCCTCCGCCGCATCGAGGACCGCGCCTTCACGAGCGACCTCGTCGCGATCGACGTCGCCACCGGAGAGCGCACGACCGTCCTCACCGAGCCGGGCTTCGAGTACGAGAGCCCCATCGTCAGCCGCGACGGCACCCGCCTCGCCTACCTCCGCGCCGCTCTCGCGACGCCGGAGGCCCCGTCCGACTCCGAGCTGTGGATCGCCGGGATCGACGGATCCGACCCGGTCCGCCTCGCCCCCGAGTGGGACCGCTGGCCGTCGTCGTTCCGCTTCGCCGCCGACGACGCCGCGCTCATCGCGACGGCCGACCACGACGGCCGCGGCCCCGTCTTCCGCATCCCGCTGGACGGATCGGCCCCCACCCGGCTCACGAACGACGACTACGCGTACTCCTCGGTCGACGTCGCCGACGACGGCACGATCACGGCGCTGCGCTCGAACTGGATCGAACCGCCGCACCCCGTGCGCATCGCGGCGGACGGATCCGTGACCCCGCTGCCGACGCCCGCGCCGATCCCGGCCCCCAACGCGACGATGGAGGAGGTCGAGACCACCGCCGAGGACGGCGCGCGCGTGCGCGGCTGGCTGCTGAAGCCCGCCGGCGCGACGGCGCCCGCACCCCTGCTGCTGTGGATCCACGGCGGGCCGCTGAACAGCTGGAACGCGTGGAGCTGGAGGTGGACGCCGCAGCTGATGGTCGCTCGGGGCTATGCCGTGCTGCTGCCCGATCCCGCCCTGTCCACCGGCTACGGCCGGGACTTCATCGCCCGCGGCTGGAACGCGTGGGGTGGCAAGCCCTACACCGACCTCATGGCGATCACCGACGCCGTCGAGGCCCGCCCCGACATCGACGAGACGCGCACGGCGGCGATGGGCGGATCGTTCGGCGGCTACATGGCCAACTGGGTCGCGGGCCACACCGACCGCTTCCGCGCGATCGTGACGCACGCGAGCCTGTGGGCGCTCGACCAGTTCAGCGGCACCACCGACATGCCCACCTACTGGCTGTCGACCTTCACGCCCGAGGGCCTCGTCGAGAACTCCCCGCACCGTTTCGTCGAGGACATCCGCACGCCGATGCTCGTCATCCACGGCGACAAGGACTACCGCGTGCCGATCGGCGAGGGCCTGCGCCTGTGGAGCGACCTGTACCTGCACCACGCCACGCCCGAGGGCGAGATGCCGCACCGGTTCCTGTACTTCCCGAACGAGAACCACTGGGTCCTCACCCCGCAGCACGCGAAGGTCTGGTACGAGACGGTCTTCGCGTTCCTCGCCCAGCACGTGCTCGGCGAGGAGCCGTCGCACCCCGAGCTGCTGGGCTGATCCGCGACGCTCCGCCGGGGATCAGCGGGAGCCGACGCGCTCCCGGTCGCGCTGGCGCCGGATCGCGACGCGTCCGTTGTAGATGACCGCGGCGGCCGCGACCATCATGAGCAGCGGGCTGATGATCCACAGAAGCGCGATGAGCAGGTCGATGCCGTCCTCGACCGCCGCCAGGCTGAAGAGCCCGACGATCAGCAGCAGGCCCAGGAACCCGGCGATGATGCTGCCTCCGACCACCTGCGCCGTGCCGTTGCCCGTGCCCCACGTGAACCGCTTGCCCGGCTCGGGCACCTGCTGCCACCTGTCCTCCCACGCGTACCCGTTCCACCAGCGCAGCTGCGCCTGGACGTCGGCGTACGGGTAGAAGCCCGGGGGCGGGGCGCCGTTCGGAGTCTGCGACGTCATGCCGGTCATGGTATTCGCCTCGTCGCGCGCGCCCGCTGTCTCGCGGCGCAGGGGTCCGGCGCAGCAGGAAGGAAGCGGCCCGCCCCTCGGATCGGAAAGGGGCGGGCCGCTGTGTGTGCGGGCCCCGGCGTGCGGTCCGGAGCGCGCGGGCGAAGGACCTAGCGTGCGGTCCAGGCCTTCGCGGCTTTCAGACGCTCGCGCAGCGCGGCCAGCTGCGCGCGCAGCGCGGCCGGCACACGATCGCCGAACGTGTCGAAGAACGCCTCGGTCAGGTCGGCCTCGGCCAGCCAGGAGTCGGGATCGACGGCGAACAGCTCGTCGAGGTCGGCGGTCGCGACGTCGACCCCCTCGAGGTTCAGCGCGCCCGCCTCGGGCAGTCGCCCGATCGGCGAGTCCACGGCCCCGGTCTCGCCCGTCAGGCGCCGGATGATCCACTCGATCACGCGCGCGTTGTCGCCGAACCCGGGCCACAGCAGGCGCCCGTCGGCGCCCTTGCGGAACCAGTTCACCTGGAAGACGGCCGGCGGCGATGCCACCCGCCCGCCCATCTCGATCCAGTGCGCGAAGTAGTCGGCCATGTTGTAGCCGCAGAACGGCATCATGGCGAACGGATCGCGGCGCAGCTCGCCCACCGTGCCCTCGGCGGCCGCCGTACGCTCCGACGAGATCGTCGATCCCAGGAACACGCCGTGCTCCCAGTCGAAGGCCTCCACCACGAGCGGCACATTCGTCGCGCGGCGCCCGCCGAAGAGGATGACGTCGAGCGGCACGGCCTCCTCCCAGTCGGGCGCGATCGACGGCGCCTGCGCGGCCGAGACGGTGAACCGCGCGTTGGGATGCGCGGCGGGCCGCCCAGAATCCGGCGTCCAGTCCTCGCCGCGCCAGTCGATCAGGTGTGCGGGCGGCTCGTCCGTGAGCCCCTCCCACCACACGTCGCCGTCGTCGGTGAGGGCCACGTTGGTGAAGATGACGTCGCGTCGCAGCGTCTCGACGGCCGTGACGTTCGTCGACGCGCCGGTGCCGGGCGCGACGCCGAAGAACCCGGCCTCGGGGTTGATCGCCCACAGCCGGCCGTCGTCGCCGGGGCGGATCCACGTGATGTCGTCGCCGAGCGTCTCGACCCGCCACCCGGGGAGGGTCGGGCGCAGCATGGCGAGATTCGTCTTGCCGCATGCCGAGGGGAACGCCCCCGCCACGTGGAAGGCGCGCCCCTCCGGATCGATCACGCGGATGAGCAGCATGTGCTCGGCCATCCAGCCCTGCTCCCGCCCCAGCACCGAGGCGATGCGCAGCGCGTAGCACTTCTTCGCGAGGATCGCGTTCCCGCCGTATCCCGATCCGAACGACCACACCTCGAGCGCGTCGGGGAAGTGCACGATGTACTTCTCGGGGTTCGAGGGCCAGGCCACGTCGTCCGCGCCGCCGATGAGCGGCGCGCCGACGCTGTGCACGGTGCGGACGAACGGCTCGCCGCCCGCGATGAGCTCGACGACCTCATCGCCCACGCGCGTCATGATCTCGATCGACGCCACCGCGTACGGGCTGTCGGTCAGCTGCACGCCGAGCTGCGAGATCGGGCCGCCGACCTTGCCCATCGAGAACGGCACGACGTACATCGTGCGCCCGCGCATCGAGCCCTCGAAGAGCGGGTTCAGGGTCGCGCGCATCGCGTCGGGCGCCATCCAGTTGTTCGTGGGCCCGGCGTCGTCCCGCCGCTCGGAGCAGACGAAGGTGCGCGACTCGAGCCGCGCGACGTCGTCCGGATCGGAGCGTGCCAGGTAGGAGTTCGGCCGCCTGGCGTCGTTCAGCCGCAGCAGCGTGCCGGCCTCGACCATCTCGGCCAGCAGCTCCTCGTGCTCGCGGGGCGAGCCGGAGACCCAGTGGATGCGATCCGGCCGCGTGAGGGCGGCGATCTCGTCGACCCAGGCGAGCAGCTCGGCCATGCCGCGTCCCTCGACGGCCGGGGCGGTGGCCGCGGCCGTGGGGGCGGGGTGCGTGTCGATCGTCACCGTGAGCTCCTTCGCTGAATGGGCGGGGATGTCTCCAGCATGGGCATCCCTTCCCCGCCCTTTCGGTCCGATTCGCACGAAAGAATCGCGGATCTTTAGATATGCTCAAGGAATGACCTCGGCGTCCGATTCGAAGGGACTCGAGCTGCGCACGCTCGGGCACCGCATCCGGCACTACCGCACGCAGCAGCACCTCACGCTCGACGAGCTGGGCGCCACCGTGGGGGTGGCGGGCAGCCAGCTCAGCCTCATCGAGAACGGCAAGCGCGAGCCCAAGCTCTCGCTGCTGCAGGCCATCGCCGAGGCGACGGGCACGACGGTGACCGATCTCATCTCGGGCGGGCCGCCCAACCGGCGGGCCGCGCTGGAGCTGGAGCTGGAGCGCGCCCAGTCGAGCCCCGTGTTCCGGCAGCTGGGCATCCCGCCCGTGCGCGTGACGAAGTCGATCAGCGACGAGACGATCGAGTCGATCCTCGGACTGCACCGCGAGCTGCAGCGCCGCGAGCGCGAGGCGATCGCCACGCCGGAGGAGGCCCGGCGTGCCAACACCGAGCTGCGGCTGCGCATGCGCGAGCGGAGCAACTACCTGCCCGAGATCGAGAAGCTCGCCGAGAAGCAGCTGGCCGCGGCCGGCCACACGGGCGGGGCGCTCAGCCACCGCACCGTGAGCATCATGGCCGAGCAGCTGGGCTTCGAGCTGCTCTATGTCAACGACCTGCCCTCCGCCACCCGGTCGATCACCGACCTCGAGAACGGCCGCATCTACCTGCCGCCCGCGTCGATCCCCGGCGGCCACGGCCTGCGCTCCATGGCGCTGCAGGCCATGGCGCACCGCCTGCTCGGCCACCGGCCGCCCACCGACTACGCCGACTTCCTGCAGCAGCGCCTCGAGATCAACTACTACGCGTCGTGCTGCCTCGTGCCCGAGACGGCGGCGGTCGCCTTCCTGAGCCAGGCGAAGAAGGACCGCAACCTCGCCGTCGAGGACCTGCGCGACGCGTTCGGTGTGACGCACGAGGCCGCCGCGATGCGCATGACCAACCTCATGACGACGCACTTCGACATGCCGCTGCACTTCCTGCGCGTCGGATCGGCCGGGCAGATCGAGCGCGTGTACGAGAACGACGGCCTGCCGCTGCCCGAGGACGTGACGGGATCGATCGAGGGCCAGATCGTGTGCCGCAAGTTCTCGGCGCGCGACGCATTCGAGCAGCAGAACCGCACGACCGAGCACCACCAGTACACCGACACCCCCGCCGGCACGTACTGGTGCGCGACTCAGACGGGATCGCGCGACGACGGCGACTTCTCGATCACGGTGGGCGTGCGCTTCGACGACGCGCGGTGGTGGCGCGGGCGCGAGACGCAGAACCGCGCGACGTCGACGTGCCCCGACGAGGCCTGCTGCCGGCGCGCCCCGAGCGAGCTCGCCGATCGGTGGCGGGGCAAGGCGTGGCCGAGCGCCCGCGTGCACACCCACATCTTCACCCCGCTGCCCCGCGGCACCTTCCCGGGTGTCGACGACAGCACGGTGTTCGAGTTCCTCGAGCGCCACGCCGAGAGCTGACGGGCCCGCCCTTGCGTGCCCCGGGCCGCGTCGCACACCGGACTGTCGGGCGCATCGCCTAACGTCGAGACCCGTGTCTTCTGATCGCCTCGGTCGCAGCCTGTCGCTGCGCCACATCCGCTTCATCGCCCTCGGCACCGCGATCGGCACGGGCCTGTTCTACGGCTCGGCCGAGACGATCCAGGCCGCCGGCCCCGCCGTCCTGATCGCCTACCTCATCGCGGGGTGCGCGGCGTTCGCCGTGATGCGCGCCCTCGGCGAGATGGCCGTGCGCCACCCCGTGGCGGGCTCGTTCACCCAGTACACGAGCCGCTACGTGAGCCCGTTCCTGGGCTTCCTCACGGGCTGGACGTTCACGTTCGAGATGATCGTCGTCGCCGTCGCCGACATGACCGCCGCGGCCGGCTACATGGGCATGTGGTACCCGGACACCCCCGGCTGGGTCTGGATGGTGGCGGCCATCGCGCTGATCTGCGGGCTCAACCTGCTGCGCGTGAAGGTGTTCGGCGAGCTGGAGTTCTGGTTCACGCTCATCAAGATCGTCACGATCGTCGCGCTCATCGTGGGCGGTCTCGGCCTCATCGTGTTCGGCGTGAGCCTGGGCGGCTTCGAGCCGGGGCCCCACAACCTCTTCGACCACCTGGGCGGCTTCGCGCCGTTCGGCGTGTGGGGCATCGTCATGAGCCTCGGCATCGTCGTGTTCTCGTTCGGCGGGATCGAGACGCTCGGCATGACGGCCGGCGAGACGGCGGATCCCGCCCGCTCGATCCCGAAGGCCGTGAACACGGTGCCGGTGCGCATCCTGCTGTTCTACGTCGCGACGCTCGCGGTGATCCTCATGCTCATCCCGTGGACCGAGATCGGCTCCGGCGAGTCGCCGTTCGTGCAGGTCTTCGCCACGCTCGGCGTGCCGGCGGCGGCGCACATCCTCAACTTCGTCGTCCTCACGGCCGCCCTCTCGGCGATGAACTCCATCACCTACGCCGCGAGCCGCACGATGTACGGCCTCGCCGAGCAGCATCACGCGCCGAAGGTCTTCACGCGGCTGTCGCGCTCGGGCGTGCCGATCGTGCCGGTCGCGATCGTCGCCGGGTGCGCCGTGCTGGGCCTGGGCGCCTACCTGCTGATCCCCGACCAGCTGTTCCTCGTCGTCGCCTCGATCGCGACGTTCGCGACGGTGCTGACGTGGGCCTCGATCCTGCTCGCCCACCATGGCATGCGCCGCGAGATGACCCGCGACGGCGCGCCGAGCGCGGGCTTCGCGATGCCGCTGTGGCCGTGGACGAACCTCGTCGCGCTGGCGTTCATGGCGTTCGTCGTCGTGATCCTGGCCTTCACAGAGTCGGGCCGCACGGCCCTCGTCGTGGGCGCGATCTGGATCGCGCTGCTGTCGATCGCCTACGCGGTCCTCGTGGGGCCGAAGGGCCGCGTCCGCCCCGAGCTGGAGACGCGCGCGCCGGAGCCGCACGGCCTCGAGACGCGCTGACGGGGTTCAGCCGCGGGGCGGCACCGGGTAGCGCCCGGCGATGACGATGCGGTTGAACGCGTTGATCTCCACGGCGAGCCAGCACACGCCCACGTACTCGGGCTCGCTGAGCACGCCGCCCACGCGGTGGTAGACGTCGTCCGAGATGCCGCCGCGGTGGATGAAGGTGAGCGCCTCGGCCAGCTCGAGCGCCGCGCGCTCGCGCTCGGAGAACACGCCGGACTCGCGCCATACGGGCAGCTGCGCGAGGTCGTCGTACGAGATGCCCGCCTTCGCGGCGCGGTCGGCGTGCACGCGCGAGCAGTACGCGCAGCCGTTCAGCTGCGAGCAGTGCAGCAGCACCAGCTCCTTCATCCGCTCGTCCACGCCGTTCTCGCGCGCGATCCGGGCCGCCGTGTCGGCGAAGGCGTCGAGCGCCTGGTACGCCTCGGGCGCCGCCTTCGACAGGTGCACGCGCTTCTCGGCCATCGATCCTCCCTCGGTTGCGCGGCCTGGTCCGACCGCCTGCGACGACAGTACCGCCCGCACGGCGCCGCACGCTCCGAAATCACTTCGCACAGCCTTCTAGGCTGTTTGGGATCACTTCGCACAGATAGACAGGACCATTACGTGGCACTTTGATCCGCGATTTCCACGCGGGCGCGCGGTGGCCTCACAATGGAGCGATTCACGGCCAGCCACGAAGGGATCCGCTGTGAGCTCTGACAGCCCGCGCCACGACGACATCGACGAGTTCTCGTTCCTGGCGCCGCAGGCGGCCGATCTGGGCACCGAGGTGCCGCCCGCCCGCCGGCTCGCGCTGAGCCTGCCGGACGGCCGCTCGCTCAGCGCCGTCGCGCTCGGCGAGGGCGCGCCCGCGGTCGTGCTGCTGCACGGCGCCGGCCTCAACGCGCACACGTGGGACGCCACGGCCCTGGCCCTCGGCGAGCCGACCCTCGCGATCGACCTGCCCGGCCACGGCGACTCGTCGTGGCGCGACGACGCGGCCTACGCCCCGCGCGTGCTCGCGCCCGACGTCATCCGCGGCATCGAGGAGTGGGCCGAGGCGCCTGTCGTGCTCGTCGGCCAGTCGCTCGGCGGCGCCACCGCCGCGGCGGTCGCCGCCGCGCGGCCCGATCTCGTGCGCGCCGTCGTGCTCGTCGACATCACCCCCGGAATCGACGAGTCCGGCCCGGCCGAGCTGCGCCGCTTCTACGAGCGGCTCTCGTTCGCCTCGCGCGAGGAGCTGCTCGACCACGTCGTCGCCTTCGGCCTGGGCGGCGGGCGCGAGCAGGCCCGCCGCGGCGTCGTGCTGAACTCGCGCGTGCTGCCCGACGGCACCGTCGAGTGGAAGCACCACTTCGCCCGCATCGCCGCCTCCGCCCTCGCACCCGCCGCGCGCGACGACGACGGCGAGCGCTGGGCCGACCTCGAGGCGGTGCGCGCGCCTCTCACCCTCGTCCGCGGCACGCGCGGCTTCGTCTCCGCGGCCGCGCTCGACACGTTCCGCTCGCGCCTGCCGCACGCCGACGTCGTCGAGCTCGAGGCCCCGCACAACGTGCAGGAGGTCGCCCCCGTCGAGCTGGCCGCCCTCATCCGCTCCCCCCTCTCCTCCCCCGCACCCGAGAGCGTCGCCTGACGCGCTCGCCCGAAAGGACCCCCATGTCGCTTCCCGTTCGCCGCGGCGTCCGCGCCGCCGCCGTCGCCTCCGCGCTCGCCGCGGCGCTCGCACTCGCCTCGTGCTCGGCGGGCGACCCGTCGCCGGCGCCCGCCGACCCGGACGCCGCGCTGCGGGTCGGGCTCATCCTGGAGCCCGACAACCTCGACATCCGCCGCACCTCGGGGGCGGCGCTGGAGCAGGCGCTCATCGACAACGTGTACGAGGGCCTCGTCAGCCGCACGCCCGAGGGGGAGGTCGTGCCGCGCCTCGCCACCGAGTACGAGGTGTCCCCCGACGGCCTCACCTACACCTTCACGATCGCCGAGCGCGTGAGGTTCCACGGCGGCGGCGCGCTGACGACCTCGGACGTCGTCGCCTCGCTCGAGGCGGTGCGCGCCGACGAGTCGTACGTCGACCACGCGGTGTTCGCGAACGTCGCCTCGATCGAGGCGCCGGACGACTCGACCGTCGTCGTCACGCTCGCCGAGCCGAATCAGAACTTCCTCTTCGCGCTGGGCGGGCGCGCCGGGCTCGTGTTCGACGAGGGCGACGAGACCGACCTGCGCACGGCCGCCAACGGCACCGGCCCGTTCACGGTCGCCGAGTGGGTCGACGGCGACCACCTCACCCTCGCGCGCAACGACGCGTACTGGGGCGAGCCCGCGGGCGTCGCCGAGGTCGTGCTGCAGTACATCCCCGACGCCACGGCACTCGTCAACGCCGGGCTCGACGGGTCCCTCGACGCGATCACGGCCGTCGATCCGGAGTTCGTGCCGGAGCTGGAGGGCTCGTTCGAGGTGAGCGAGGGACTGACGACCGACAAGTTCATCCTCGCCTTCAACGACGCCGCGCCGCCGCTCGACGACATCCGGGTGCGCGAGGCGCTGCGCATGGCGATCGACCACCAGGCGATCATCGAGACCGTCGGCGCCGGCATCCCGCAGTTCGGCCCGATCCCCGAGCTCGACCCCGGCTACGAGGATCTCTCGGACGTCGTCTCGTACGACCCCGAGCGCGCCCGCGAGCTGCTGGCCGAGGCGGGAGCGGATGGCCTCGAGCTGGAGCTGACGATCCCCAACGTGTACGGCACCACCGTGTCGACGCTGCTGGTGGGCGCGTTCGACGACATCGGGGTGAACCTCCGCGTCGAGCCGGTCGAGTTCTCGACGTGGCTGAACGACGTGTACACGAACCAGGACTACGAGCTCAGCTACGTCAACCACGTCGAGCCGCGCGACTTCGAGACGTGGGCCGACCCCGACTACTACTACGCCATCTCGGACGAGGAGGTGCTCGCGCAGGTGCAGGGGCTCTACGCCGACGCGATGCGCGAGACCGACCCGGACGCGTCGGCGCAGCTGCTCGCCGAGGCCGCGCGGATCGTCGCCGAGCACCACCCCGCCGACTGGCTCTACACGCGCGCCGACATCGTCGCCGTCGCCCCGGGCGTCGAGGGCTTCCCCGCCGACGCCACGAGCACCCGCCTGCCGCTGGCGGGCGTGACGTTCGCCGGCTGATCCGCACCGGGGAGGACGGGTGATCCGCTACGCGCTCACAAGGCTGCTGCTGCTCGCGGTGGGCCTCGTCGTGGCGAGCGCGATCATCTTCCTCACCCTGCGCGTGCTGCCCGGCGACGTCGCGCAGCTCATCTCCGGCACGAACGGCACGCCCGAGCAGGCGGCGCGGATCCGCACCCAGCTGGGGCTCGACCGCCCGCTGCTCGCGCAGTACGCCGACTGGATCGGCGGCGTGCTGCGCGGGGATCTGGGATCGTCCTTCCTCACGGGCGCGCCCGTGGCCCCCGAGCTCGCGCGCAAGGCCGAGGTGACCGTGCCCCTCGGTCTGCTCGCCATGCTCATCGCGCTGCTCGTGGCCGTGCCCTTCGGCGTGCTCTCGGCGCTGCGGCGCGGCCGCGCCTCGGGCACCGCGATCAGCGTGGTGGCGCAGGGGCTGGCCGCCGTGCCCGTGGTGTGGGCCGGCATGATGCTCGTCGTCGTCTTCGCCGTGGGGCTCGGCTGGCTGCCCGCGCAGGGCTTCCCCACCCGCACCGGCTGGTCCACGCCGTGGGAGGCGCTGCGCGCGCTCCTCCTGCCCGCTCTCACGATCGGCGTCGTGGAGGGGGCCGTGCTGCTGCGGTTCGTGCGCAGCGCCACGCTGCAGGCTCTCGGCGAGGATTTCGTCCGCACCGCCGCCGCGAAGGGACTGACGCGCACGCAGGCGCTGCTGCGGCACGGGCTGCCGAGCGTCGGGCTGTCGGTCGTCACGGTGCTGGGCGTGCAGGTGGCGGGGATCATCGTGGGCGCCGTCGTGATCGAGCAGGTGTTCAACCTGCCGGGCATCGGCCGCATGCTCGTGACCGACGTGGGAGCGCGCGACCTCGAGAAGGTGCAGGGCGAGCTGCTCGTGCTCACGGGCTTCGTGCTCGCCGTCGGCTTCCTCGTCGACCTGCTGCATCATGCCGTCGATCCGCGGCAGAGGGAGGCCGGATGACCACGCTCGCGCGACTGTGGCGCTCGGGCACGGGCCGCTTCGGGCTCGTCGTCGTGGCGGTGATCGCCGCGACGGCGCTCGTGTCGCTGCTGTGGACGCCCTTCGATCCGCGCGCGGTCGACACGGCCGCCCGCTGGGCCGGCCCGAGCTGGCCGCACCTGCTCGGCACCGACAACACCGGCCGCGACATCCTGAGCCTGCTCATGGTCGGCGCCCGCACGACCATCTTCGTGGCGGTCGGCGCCGCGCTCGTGGCGACGCTGTTCGGCATGGTGCTCGCCGTGCTCGGCGCCCTCACCCCGCGCTGGACGCGCGAGGCCGTCGCGGTGCTCATCGACATCCTCATCGCCTTCCCCGTGCTGCTCATCGCGATGATGATCTCCTCGGTGTGGGGCGGATCGCTGTGGGTGGTCGTGTGGGCGGTGGGCATCGGCTTCGGCGTCAACATCGCCCGCGTCACGCGCCCCGAGCTGCGCCGCGTGCAGCGCAGCGACTTCGTGCTCGCCGGCCGCGCCGCCGGGCTCACCCCGTGGCAGAACCTCACGCGGCACCTGCTGCCCAACGTCGCGCCGATCTTCATCGTGCAGCTGTCGTGGGGCATGGCCGTGGCGGTGCTCGCCGAGGCCGGGCTGTCGTACCTCGGCTTCGGCGCCACCGTCACCGAGCCGTCGTGGGGCCTGCTGCTGAGCGAGCTGCAGCGCTACATCGCGATCCACCCCACCTCCGTCGTGTGGCCGGGCCTGGCGATCACCCTCACCGTGCTCGCGCTCAACCTGCTGGGCGATGCCCTGCGCGAGGCGACCGATCCGACGCTGCGCCACGGCGACCGCCGGCGCATCCCGCACACGACGCCGGGGGTGGTCGCGTGAGCCTCGAGGTGCGCGATCTCGCGATCGAGATCGACGGCCGGCGCGTGGTCGACGGCGTCTCGTTCGAGGTGTCGGACGGATCGCGCGCCGGGCTGATCGGCGAGTCCGGCTCGGGCAAGTCGCTCACCGCCCTGGCCATCCTGGGCCTGCTGCCCGACGGCGCCACGGCGACCGGATCGATCCGCTGGGACGGGACGGAGCTGCTCGGCATGCCCGAGCGGCGGCTGGCGGCGCTGCGCGGCGACGAGCTGGCGATGGTGTTCCAGGAGCCGCAGAAGGCGCTGAACCCCATCCGGACCGTGGGCCGGCAGATCGCCGAGGCCGTGCGCATCCACCGCGGCGTCTCGCGGGCGGAGGCGCGGCGGATCGCCGTGGCCGAGGCGGCGCGCGTGCGCCTGCCCGACCCCGAGGCGATCGTGAACCGCTACCCGCACCAGCTCTCGGGCGGGCAGCGGCAGCGCGTGGCCATCGCGATGGCGCTGGCGTGCGGACCGCGCCTGCTCATCGCCGACGAGCCCACGACCGCCCTCGACGTGACGATCCAGGCCGAGATCCTCGAGCTGCTGCTGGGGCTGGTCGACGACGCGGGCATGTCGCTGCTGTTCATCACCCACGACCTCGCCGTGCTCTCGCAGGTCGCCGCGGAGGGCATCGTGCTCGAGCGCGGCCGAGTCGTCGAGCGCGGGCCCGTGCCGCGCCTGCTCACGGACCCGGCGCACCCCGTGACGCAGGGCCTGCTCCGCGACGCGACCGCGACCCTGTGGCGCGGCGAGGGCAGCGAGACAGCAACCGCGCGCCGAGACAGCGTGCAGCGTCCGCTGTCTCGGCGCCAGGATGCTGTCTCGCCGGATGAGGGAGCGGCGGATGAGTGATGTGCTGATCCGGGCGCGGGGGCTCGGGCGCGCGTACGCGGCGCCGCGCGCGAGGGCGTTCTCGCCGCGACGGGTCACGACGGCGCTGCAGCCGACCGACCTCGACATCGCGCGCGGCGAGGCCGTCGGCGTCATCGGCGAGTCCGGGTCGGGCAAGTCGACGCTCGTGCGGCTGCTGCTCGGGCTCGACCGGCCTACCTCGGGCACCGTCGAGGTCGACGGGCGCGCCGTGGACGCCCGCGCGTCGGCGCGCTCGCTGCACTGGCTGCGCCGCATGACCGGCGTCGTCTTCCAGGATCCGTACGCGTCCCTCGATCCCCGCATGAGCGTGGGCCGGATCGTGGACGAGCCGCTGTGGGCGCTCGGCGTGGACGGAGACCACCGCGCGAGGGTGCGCGAGGTGCTCGCCGACGTGGGCCTCGATCCCGACATGGCGGATCGGCACCCGCACGAGTTCTCGGGCGGGCAGCGCCAGCGCATCGCCCTCGCGCGGGCGATCGCGCATCGACCCCTGGTGCTGTTCGGCGACGAGCCGCTCTCGGCCCTCGACGTGACCGTGCGCGCGCAGATCCTCGAGCTGCTGCGGGGGCTGCGCGAGCGCGAGGGCCTGACGCTCGTCATGGTCTCGCACGACATCGGCGTGGTGCAGAACCTGTGCGACACCGTGGTGGTCATGAAGGGAGGGGCCGTGGTCGAATCCGGCCCGACCTCCGAGGTGCTGCGCCGCCCACGCGAGGAGTACACGCGGCGCCTGCTCGCCTCGATCCCCACCATCTGACGCGGCCGGATCGACGCTCCGGCGGACGCGGATCGGGGCGCCGGCGCGGCGCCGGATCGGGCCGTCGGTAATCCGATCCGTGCAATTCACCTGCCGTTCACCCGACATACCGGGCGCGTTCCGGAGCGCGGGCGACCCTAGGGAGACCGTTCGAGTCGGGCAGCAGGGGGAGGTGGCGGCGTGAGCGTACGCGAGGTGACCACGGGCACCACGACCGCCGCCGTGCTGCGCGGCGGAAGCGTGTCGGTCGAGCGCATCGCCCTGCCCCAGCCGGGTCAGGGCGAGCTGCTCGTGGCCGTCGATCTCGCCACCGTGTGCGCCGCGGATCGCGCGCCCGCCGCGTCCGGCCCCTCGCGGGTCCTCGGGCACGAGGGCGTCGGCCGCGTCGTCGCCGCCGGGCCCGGCGCCCCCGCCGCCGTGAAGGACAGGGTCGTGTGGGGGCCGACGGTCGCGTGCGGCCGATGCGACCGCTGCCGTGGGGGCCGCACCGCGGCCTGCCGCATGCTGCGCCGGTTCGGCGAGGAGCCGATCGACGGGTCGTGGCCGCTGTCGGGCTCGTTCGCCGCGCACGTGCTGCTGCCCCGTGGCGCGACGGTGGCCCGCGTGCCGGAGGTGCTGTGCGACGCCGTCGCGTCGTCGGCCGGCTGCGCCGCCGCCACCGTCATGGCCGCGCTCGACGCCGTCGGACCGCTGCGCGGCGCGCGGGTGCTCGTCGGCGGCGCCGGCATGCTCGGCCTCACGGCGGCGGCCGTCGCCACCGACCGGGGCGCGTCCACCGTGGTGGCCGTCGACCGCGATGCCTCGCGCCGCGCCATGGTCCGGGCGTTCGGCGCGACGGAGGCCGTCGCGCCCGGCGCCCCGCTGCCCGACGTCGACATCGCGCTCGTGTTCCGGATGCCGCCGGCGCCCGCGTTCGACGCGCTCGCGATCGGCGGCCGTCTCGCGCTCGTCGGGTCCCGTGCCGCCGCCGATCCGCTCGCGCTCGACACCGAGCGCCTCGTCGACCGCCGGCTCTCGGTCGCCGGCGTGCTCGGCTCGGAGCCGCGGCACCTGGCCGAGGCCGTCGCCTATCTCGCCGAGGCCCGCGACCGCTGGCCGTGGGAGCAGCTCGTCTCGCCCGCCGTGCCGATGTCGTACCTGCCGACCCTGCTCACGCAGCCGGCCCCGATCGCCCCGCGCGCCTCCGTCCAGCCCCGCCGCTGACGCCCGGGGCCGCGGCGCGGCTTGCGGTGGTCGCTTCATCTCCGCGGCCTCCGGCCGCTCCGTTCAGCAACCGATGGGTGCGACCGAGTGGTGCAACCCCGCGGTCAGGAAGACTGCTCGCCCCTCCCGAAGATGCGGGAGAGCACGCCGGGCTTCTTGCGGGGCTTGAGCTGCTTCTGCAGGTATACGGTGCCGAGCCAGCGGCCGAACTTGAAGCCGACGCGCCCCATCCGCCCCACCTCGACGAAGCCGAGCTTCTGGTGCAGCGCGATGGATGCCTCGGCGCCCTTGTCGCTGATGACGGCGACGAGCTGGTGCAGCCCGATCTCCTCGCACGCCTCGATGAGCGCCTCCAGCAGCGCGCGGCCGAGACCCTTCCCCGTGGCGGCCTGGCCGAGGTAGACGGAGTTCTCCACGGTGTAGCGGAACGCCGACTTGCCGGCCCACGGCGAGACGAGCGCGTACCCGAGCACCTGCCCCGACGGAGAGACGGCGACGAGGAACGGCAGGCCGAGCCTCTGGAGATGCTCGAACTTCTCGACCCACTGCGTGTGGGTCCACCGCTTCTCGTCGAAGGTCACGACCGAGTTCATGACGTAGTAGTTGTAGATCTCGCGGATGTCCGGGATGTCCTCGAGCCTCGCCGGTCGGATCTCGTACGAGAACGGGCGCTCCTCGCTCACCTGACGGCTGCGCAGGTGCCGCCGGCGGCGCCTCTCGTACGACTCATCGAGCATGGGCATCAGATTACGCGCCAGTCCACCGGGCCGGCGCCCTGTGCCCGCAGCAGCGCGTCGACGCGCGAGAACGGGCGGGAGCCGAAGAAGCCGCGGTTCGCCGAGAGCGGCGAGGGGTGCGCCGACTCCACGCGCGGCACGTCGCCCAGCAGCGGCGCGAGCGAGCGTGCCTGGTTCCCCCACAGGACCGCCACGAGCGGGCCGCCGCGCGCCGCGAGCGTGCGGATCGCGTGCTCCGTCACGCGCTCCCAGCCCCAGCCCTGGTGTGAGGCCGGCGCGCCGGGCCGCACCGTGAGCACGCGGTTGAGCAGCATCACGCCCTGGTCCGCCCAGGCCGACAGATCGCCGTGCGCGGCCGGCGGGATGCCGAGGTCGTCGTGCAGCTCGCGGTAGATGTTGGCGAGGCTGCGCGGCAGCGGGCGCACGTGGCGCTCGACGGCGAACGACAGGCCGATGGGATGGCCGGGCGTGGGGTACGGATCCTGGCCGACGACGAGCACCCGCACGTCGGCGAGCGGCCGCTGGAACGCCCGCAGCACGTGCTCCCCCGCCGGCAGGTACGGCCGGCCGGCGGCGACCTCCGCACGCAGCCGGTCGCCGAGCGCGGCGATCTCGCCCGCCACGGGCGCAAGGGCGTCGGCCCAGCCCGCGTCGATCAGCCCCGCCTCCGCCAGCTGCGGCAGCGTCATGCCCGGCATGCTCACGCCGACGGGGCCAGGCCGGCGTCCTCCTCGACCACCGAGCCGGCGGCCGACCAGGGGAAGTCGATCCACCGATCCGTGTCGCGCCACGCGTAGTCCGGCTGGATGATCGTGGACGGCTTCGTGTAGATGGTCGCCGAGCGCACGTCCGCGCCCTTCGCGGCGAGCAGATCCACCGCCATCCGCAGCGTGCGCCCCGAGTCGGCGACGTCGTCGACGAGCAGCACGCGCCGGCCGTCGAGGTAGTCCATGTCGAGCGCGGGCGGCAGCACCTCGGGGGCGTCGAGAACCGTGCCGATGCCCGTGTAGAACTCCATGTTGATGGCGCCGCAGTTCTTCACGCCCAGGCCATACGCGAGCGCGCCCGCCGGCAGCAGCCCGCCGCGCGCGATCGCGACGACGACCTCGGGCACGAACCCGTCGGCCACGATCCGCCGCGACAGCTCGCGCGTGGCATCGCCGAAGCCCTGCCAGGTGAGCACCTCGCGCGGCGCCGTCATGCGCCGGGCTCCTCGCGCGGCGCGAGCGGCCCGCGATGCAGCATGTGCTGCGCGGCCTGCGCGACGGGGCGCATCGTGACGAGGTCGAGGTTGACGTGGCCGGGGGCGTTCAGCGCGTAGGCGATGACGTCGGCGACGTCCTCGGCGACGAGCGGCCCGTCGACGTCGGCGTACAGCGCCTCGACGGCGGCGGGATCGCCCGTGCGGTTCAGCGTGAACTCCTCGGTGTGCACCATGCCGGGCGCGATCTCGACGACGCGCAGCGGCTCGCCGTTCAGCTCCTGCCGCAGCGCGTGCACGAGCATGCTCTCGGCGGCCTTCGCGGCGTTGTAGCCGCCGCCTCCCGGGTACGCCACCTGCGCGGCGGTGGAGGTGACGAACAGCAGGTCTGCGTGCGTCGACTCGGCCGCGGCGGTGCCGCGCAGCTGCGGCAGCAGCGCCTGCACGAGGCGCTGCGCCGACAGGGCGTTCACCTCGTACATCCACAGCCAGTCGGCGGCCGCGCCGTCCTCCACGCGATCGGTGCCCTTCGCGCCTCCCGCCACGTGCGCGAGCGCGTGCACGGGACCGGTGTGCGCGAGGTGCGCGGCGAGCGCGTCGACGTCGGTCTGCGAGGTGAGATCCGCGGCGAAGGTGTCCGCCCCGGTCTCGGCCGCCAGCTCCCTGAGGCGATCGGCCCGCCTGGCCACGCCCACGACATCCCATCCCGCGTCGCGCAGCGCCCTCACGGTCGCCGCTCCGATCCCCGAGCTCGCCCCGGTCACGACCGCGCGTCTGTTCGCCATGCCTCCACGGTATCGCGGCGCCGGGCGCCGATTGTGACGCCGCGTTTCCGGGCCGTTGCCGCGGCCTTGCCCGCGCGCGTAGCGTCGCCCGTGCGACCGGCGGAAGGCCGCGCACGAGAGACACGAGGACGCATCATGACCGAGAACTGGCGCTTCGAGACCAAGCAGATCCACGCCGGCGCGCAGCCCGATCCCACGACCGGCGCGCGCGCGACGCCGCTGTACCAGACCACGGCGTACGTCTTCAAGGACGCGGATCACGCGGCGAACCTGTTCGCCCTCGCCGAGACCGGCAACATCTACACCCGCATCATGAACCCCACGCAGGACGTCGCCGAGCAGCGCATCGCGGCGCTCGAGGGCGGCACGGGCGCGCTGCTCGTGGCCAGCGGCCAGGCGGCCGAGACGTTCGCGGTGCTGAACATCGCGCAGGCGGGCGACCACATCGTCTCGTCCAGCTCCATCTACGGCGGCACGTACAACCTCTTCAAGTACACGCTCGCCAAGCTCGGCATCGAGACGACGTTCGTCGAGAACCAGGACGACCCCGAGGCCTGGCGCGCCGCGATCCGCCCGAACACGAAGCTGTTCTTCGCCGAGACGGTGGGCAACCCGCAGGCGAACGTGCTCGACATCCGCACGGTCGCCGACATCGCGCACGAGAACGGTCTGCCGCTCATCGTCGACAACACGATCGCCACGCCCTACCTCATCCGTCCCTTCGAGCACGGCGCCGACATCGTCGTGCACTCCGCCACGAAGTTCCTCGCCGGGCACGGCACCGTGGTCGCCGGCGCGATCGTCGACGGCGGCACCTTCCCGTGGTCGCAGCACGCCGATCGCTTCCCCGGCCTCACCGAGCCGGACCCGTCGTACAACGGCGTGAGCTACACGGGCGTGCTCGGCGACGGCGTCGCGTACATCACCAAGGCGCGCGTGCAGCTGCTGCGCGACCTGGGATCGGCGGTCTCGCCCAACAACGCGTGGCAGCTCATCCAGGGCATCGAGACGCTGTCGCTGCGCATCGAGCGGCACGTGCAGAACGCGCAGGCGGTGGCGGAGTGGCTGGAGGCGCGCGACGACGTGGCCTCGGTGAGCTACTCGGGCCTGCCGAGCTCGCCCTGGTACGAGGCGGCGAACCGCTACGCCCCGAAGGGCGTGGGCGCCGTGCTCTCGTTCGAGCTCAAGGGCGGCGTGGACGCCGGCCGCGCGTTCGTGAACGCGCTGAAGCTGTTCAGCCACCTCGCGAACATCGGCGACGTGCGCTCGCTCGTCATCCACCCCGCCTCGACCACGCACTCGCAGCTCACGCCCGAGCAGCAGCTCACGGCCGGCGTCACGCCGGGCCTCGTGCGGCTGTCGGTCGGCCTCGAGAACGTCGCCGACCTCACGGCCGACCTCGAGCAGGCGCTCGAGGCGGCCCGCTCGGGCGCCCTCACCGCGCGCGCCTGAGCCGCGCTCACCCTGGTCGGGCCCGCACGCCACGTGCGTGCGGGCCCGACCCGTCCGTAACACTCCGGCGGCGCGATGCCCCGGCACGGCAGAATGAGGCGGATGGACTGGCAGATCTCCGAGGACACCGTGCCGTCCGCGCTCGTCACCGAGCAGGACGCGCGGTCGATGGTCGGCCGTCCCCCGGCGACGGGCGCCTGGCGCGAGGGCGACCCGGTGGGCGAGCGCCGCTTCGAGACCTTCGGCGAGCTGGTGACCGAGAGCGGCCGCGCGCTGCCGTCGTTCCGCATCGCGTACGAGACGTGGGGCGAGCTGAACCCCGCGCGCGACAACGCCGTGCTCATCGCGCACGCCTTCACGGGCGACAGCCACGTCGCCGGCCCCGCCGTGCCCGGCCACCCCACGGCGGGCTGGTGGGACGACATCGTCGGCCCGGGGCGCGCGGTCGACACGGATCGCTGGTTCGTCGTGGCGCCCAACATGCTCGGCGGGTGCCAGGGATCGACGGGCCCGGCGAGCGTCCACCCCGACGGCGATCCGTGGGGCTCGCGCTTCCCCTTCCTCACGATCCGCGACCAGGTCGAGGCGCAGGAACGCCTGGCCGATGCGCTCGGCATCGAGGTGTGGGCGGCCGTGATCGGCGGGTCGATGGGCGGCATGCACGCCCTGGAATGGGCCGCGACGCTGCCCGAGCGCGTCGAGCGGCTCGCGGTGCTCTCGGCGCCGCCGCTGAACACGGCCGACCAGATCGCGCTGAACTCCGTGCAGCGGCAGGCGATCGAGATGGATCCGCGCTTCCGCGGCGGTGAGTACTACGACGCGCCCGACGGCGAGGGCCCGCACCGCGGTCTCGCGCTGGCCCGGCGCATGGCGCTGCTGAACTACCGCAGCCCCACCGAGCTGAACCAGCGCTTCCAGCGCTCGTGGCAGTCGGGCGTGAGCCCGCTGGGCCACGGCGGCCGCTTCGCCGTGGAGTCGTACCTCGACTTCCACGGCAACCGGTTCACGCGCCGCTTCGACGCCAACAGCTACGTGCGCCTCATCGAGGCCATGGACTCGCACGACGTGGGCCGCGACCGCGGCGGCGTCGAGGAGGCGCTCTCGCGCGTCACCGCCCGCACGCTCGTGCTGGGGATCGACTCCGACCGGCTGTTCCCCATCGGCGGCCAGCACCGCATCGCGCGCGGCATCCCGCGCGCGCTCGACGGCGACCGTGCCGTCGTCGTCCCCAGCGACTTCGGCCACGACGGGTTCCTCATCGAGACCGGCGCCGTCGGGTACCACCTGCGGCGGCTGCTCGAGTCCTGACGCCCGGATCGCCGCATCACGCGGCGGATCGCGCGGGACGGCCGGATCGGCGACCGGATCCGCGACCGGATCGGGCGGGACGGCCGGATCAGGCGGCGACGCGCACGGATCGCCGGTCGACGGCGAACGCGGCGAGCGCGATGAGCACGCCGGCGAACGCCAGCACAGCACCGGCCCACGCCGGGGCGACATAGCCGAAGCCGCCCGCGATCACGGCGCCGCCCACGGCCGCGCCCACGCTGTTGCCGATGTTGAGGGCCGAGTGGTTGAGTGCGCCGGCGAGCGCCTGGTGCTCGTGGGCCACGTCGAACAGGCGCAGCTGGATGGCGGGGTTGATCAGCTGCGCGATGAGCCCGAAGACGAACAGGGCGGCGACGAGCGCGATGCTCCAGCTCGACAGGACCGCGACGATCACCGATGCGGCCGACATCCCGCCCAGCCCCGCCACGAGCGTGCGGGTCACGCTGATGTCGGCCAGGCGTCCGCCGAACAGGTTGCCCACCACCATGCCGAGCCCCAGCGCCATGAGCGCGAACGGCACGAGCCACTCGGGCGCGCCGGCGGCCTCTGTCACGAGCGTGGCGACGTAGCTGTAGATCGCGAAGAACGCGCCGAAACCGATCGCCCCGATCCCGATCGCGAACCAGACCTGCGGGATGAGGAACACGCGCAGCTCGTGCCGGAAGGTGCGCCCGGGATCGCCGGGCTGCGCGGGCAGGAACCGCGCGCACATGACGAACGCGAGCGCGAAGACGAGCGCGACGACCACGTAGGCCGCCCGCCATCCGACGGCCTGGCCGAGGAAGGTGCCGGCCGGCACCCCGACGACGTTGGCGACGGTGAGCCCGGTCATCATGAGCGCCACGGCGCGGCCGCGCTTGTCCGGCCCGAGGAGCTCGCTCGCGACGAGCGCGCCCATCCCGAAGAACGCGCCGTGCGGCACGCCGGAGAGGAAGCGCGAGACGGCGACGAGCTCGAACGTCGGCGCGATCACCGTGAGCACGTTGAAGACGAGCAGCGCCGCGACGAGCGCCATCACCACGCGGCGGCGCGGGAAGCGCGACGCGAAGCCGGCGATCGTCGGGGCGCCCAGCACGACGCCCAGCGCGTAGAGGCTGATGAGCAGGCCGGCCCGCGCGATGGCGTCCTCCGTGCGGGCGGCATACAGGTCGGGCAGCAGGTCGCTCGCGATCCCGGGCAGCAGCCCCATCGAGACGAACTCGGTCATGCCGATGCCGAAGGCGCCGATGGCGAGCGAGAGGAGCGCCATCCTCGCCGCACCCCCCGACACGGGTGTCGAGGTGGTCACCCGTTCAGCCTAATGGCTCCCGGTGCGGCGGGCGCTCACCCTTCCCCGGGACCGGACCGCTCAGAGCGCGAGGTGATCGGTGATCGCGGCGTCCAGCGCGGCCTGCTGCTCGGCGTTGAGCGCGCCACGACGCCGCACCAGCCGGCGGACGTGCACCGCCCGCAGCTGCTCGGGCTGCGTCTTCGACTCCGTCGTCAGCCCGGTGAGGTCGTCGGCGGGAAGTCGCGTCTGGAAGGTCAGCACGTTCGCGATGTTCGAGGTGATCGGCACGACGACGAGCACACCCCCGGCGCGTGCGCGAAGCGCGGCCCGGTTCGCCCCGTCGTTCGACACGATCACCGCCGGCCGCGTCTTCGCGACCTCCCCGGGCTGGGCGGGGTCGAACTCGACGTCCCAGATGTCGCCACGCAGGCGGGGGATGTCGGGCCTCACGCCCTCAGCCCGTCACCGCTGACGCCGTCCCAGAGCGCGGCGTCGCCCGACGCCTCGAACTCCTCGAAAGCCGTGACGTACTCGCGCTCGGCCTCGGCCTCCCGAAGCGCGCGCACCGCCGCCCGCAGCGAGGCCGATCGACTCGCCAGGCGGTGACGCCGTCCGTACTCCTCGAGGAAGGCGAGATCGTTCTCCGGCAGGCTGCCGCTGAAGGCCTTCATACTCAGGCTCATAGCGCCAATCATAGTGCCGCTCGCAACGGCTGGCCCGGCTCGGGCCCGGCGCGGCCTAATCCGCCGCGTCCTCGCCGAGGGCGCGCTCGAGGCGCTCGATCTTGCCGTCGAGCTCGCCCGTGCGGCCGGGACGGATGTCGGCCTTGAGCACGAGCGACACGCGCGATCCGAAGGGCATGACGGCGTCGGTGGCGCGCCGGACGACGTCCATGACCTCGTCCCACTCCCCCTCGACCTCGGTGAACATCGAGGTGGTGCGGTGGGGCAGGCCTGAGTCGCGGACGACGCGGACGGCCGCGGCGACGGCGTCGTGGACGGAGCCGTCCGGGTTCGCGGTGGCGCCCGAGGGCGCGCCGCTCGGGGCGACGGAGAAGGCGATGAGCATGCTCCGAGGCTATGCCGCCGACCGCAGCGGATCCACCCCGATCCGGGCGCGATCCCGGCCCGCCGGGACCCGCGCGAGCCGGACGAGGGCCCACGCCAGCAGCGCCACGAGCGCGAGGTTGCGCGCGGACAGCAGCGCCGCGCCGAGCGGATCCGCGCCCAGCAGCGACCAGTAGGCCACGGGGTACACGAGCTGCGTCAGCCCGGCGCACACGAGGGCGAGGGCCGCGAGCGGCCACGCCCGCCGGCGGTCCCACACGAGCCACCGCACGAGCGGCGCGATGAGCCACGCGTGGAACTGCGGCGAGCCGACGCGGTTGCACACGATGAGCGCGAGCACGAGGGCCAGCGCCGCCGGGGGCAGCACCCGCGCCACGGCGGCGCCGCGCCACGTCTTGACGGCGGCGAGCGCCGCGATCGCGACGGCGGCGAGCGCGAGCAGCGGGGTCGTCGCGGCGGCCACCGCATCGACGCCCGGGCCGGCGACCTGGAAGGTGAGGATGTCGCGGTCGTAGAACAGGAACCAGCCGTCCCGGCCGGCCACAGCGCCCCACACGTACGGCGTGGCGGCGGGCGCCTCGATCTGCAGGCCGCGGTCCTGCTGCGTGGCGACGAAGCCCAGCAGATGCGGCAGGCCGCCCGCGATCGCGACGACGCCCACGACGACGCCGCTGAGCACCGCCGCGCCGACGACGAGGCCGAGCGCGCGGGCCCGCGCGGCCCGCCACAGGGCGGCAACGGCCACGGCCAGCAGCGCCGCCGGCCAGATCTTGATCCACGTCGCGGCGGCCAGCAGCGCTCCGGCGACGGGCGGGCGGCCCGCGAGCCACAGCACGCCGGCGACGGCGAGCGGCACCGTGACGGCGTCGAGGCGGTACATGCCCACGGGTCCGAGCGCGAGCGCGAACACGAGCCAGAACCAGGCGGCCGCCACGCGCCCGCGCGAGCGCCCGCCGCCCACGAGCAGGGCGAAGGCCGCCGCGTCGCACGCGGTGACGAGCACCGCCCACCCGATCTCGTACGGGCCGAGGAAGCCGAGCGCCTGTGTGAGCAGCATCGGCGCGAGGGCCAGGATCGGGTACACCCACGATTCTGTGACGCCCACGATCCGCTCGCCCCCGAGCGCCTGCTCCGACCACGGCTCGTACACGAGGTAGACGTCGCCCATGGGCTGGTTGGGCAGCGCCCAGCCCAGGAGCGCGACGATCGCGTGCACGACGACGAACCCCGCCCACAGCCACGCCCGCGTGCGCCGGTGCGGCGCGCGCGGCCGGTCAGCGCGCACGGAGCGCCGCCGCGAAGGCGTCGGGCAGGCGGGCGGCCACGTCGAGCGCCGTGACGGGGTGCCCCGGCGCGGCGCCGTCGACACCCGAGGCGAGGCGGCCGGCGGTGCCGTGCAGCCACGCCGCCGTGGCCGCCAGCGGCCCGAGATCCTCGGCGTCGAGCCCGCCCTCGGCGCGCGCCTGCGCGGCGGCGACGACGGCGCCGATCGCGCCGGCGAGCACATCGCCCGTGCCGGCCGTGGCGAGCCAGGGCGTCCCGGCGCGCACGACGGTCCACCAGCCGCCCGGCGTGGCGACGATCGTCTCGGCGCCCTTGAGCAGCACGACCCCGCCCAGCGCGACCGCGGTCTCGCGCACCGCGAGCAGCCGCTCCGCGAAGCCGGCCCGCAGGCGCCGCGGCAGCGGATCGCCGTCGAGATCGTCGATGCCGAGCCCCAGCGGGATCCGCACCTCGCCCAGCTCCCCCTCGTGCGGCGTGACGACGACGGGGCCGCGCAGATCCGTGACGAGGTCGAGCGCGCCGGCGTCGACGACGGTCGGCGCGTCGGCGCGCAGCAGCGCCCGGAAGCGCGCCGTCGCCTCGCCGTCGCGGTCGCGCGCCGACACCCCGGAGCCGATCACCGCGGCGTCGAACCGCTCGCCCGTGTTCACCACCGTCTCGGGGCGGCGCTGCAGCACGAGGCGGGCGACATCGCGGTCTCCCTGCCACCGCACCATGCCGGCGCCGGCACGCCACGCGCCCTCCGCCGTGAGCACCGCCGCGCCGGGGTACGCGGGCGAGCCGGTCTCGAGCAGCACGACGCCCCGGGAATACTTGTGGTCCGAGGCCGTTGGCACCCGCAGGTGCGCCGCGGCATCGGCCGCGGTCCACTCGAAGGTCTCATCGCTCGGCCTGGCGTATCCCCCTGGCATGCCGCCAGATTACGTCGTGCCGCCCGGAGGACGCCCGCGCCTCCCACACGGAAGGATCCCCATGTCCCAGCTGTTCACCCCGATCACCCTCCGCGAGGTCGAGTTCCGCAACCGCCTGTGGGTCGCGCCCATGTGCATGTACAGCGCCGAGGACGGGATCGTGAACGACTGGCACCACGTGCACCTGGCCCAGTTCGCCTCCGGCGGCGCCGGGCTCGTGATCGCCGAGGCGACGGCCGTCGTGCCGGAGGGCCGCATCTCGCCGCGCGACGCCGGCATCTGGAACGACGCGCAGCGCGACGCGTGGCGGCCCGTCGTCGAGGCGATCCACGCCCGCGGCGCGAAGGCCGGCGTGCAGCTGGCGCACGCGGGCCGCAAGGCGTCGACGTGGTGGCCCTTCGCCGAGGAGAGCGGCGGCACGCAGCACCGCGGATCCGTGCCGCAGGATCGCGGCGGCTGGGTCACCGAGGCGCCCTCGGCGCTCGCGTACGAGGGCTACGCGATGCCGGAGGCGATGCCCGCCGAGCGGATCGGGCAGATCGTGGCGGCGTTCGCGGCGGCCGCCCGCCGTGCGGTGGACGCCGGCTTCGACGCCCTCGAGGTGCACGCGGCCCACGGCTACCTGCTGCACCAGTTCCTGTCGCCGCTGTCGAACGAGCGCGACGACGAGTACGGCGGATCGCTCGAGAACCGCGCCCGCCTCGTCCTGGAGGTCATCCGCGCCGTGCGCGCCGAGGTGGGCGAGGCCGTGCCGGTGCTCGTGCGCTTCTCGGCCGAGGACTCGGCGCCCGGCGGCCTCGTCGTGGACGACGTCGCGCGGGTCGCGCAGTGGGCCGTCGAGGCCGGCGCCGACTTCTTCGACATCTCCTCGGGCGGCCTCGTCGCCCATCAGCGGATCGACGTGCGCCCGGGCTATCAGGTGCCGTTCGCGGCCCGCGTGCGCGAGGTGACGGGCGCGCCCACGGGCGCCGTCGGCATCATCACCTCGGGCGCCCAGGCCGAGCAGGTGCTGGCCGAGGGCTCGGCCGACGTCGTGCTCGCGGCGCGCGAGTGGCTGCGCGACCCGCACTTCGGCCTGCGCGCCGCCGCCGAGCTCGGCGAGCACCCCGACGCCCTGTGGCCGCCGCAGTACCTCCGCGCCTATCGCGCCCCCAAGCACTGACGCGAGGGTTGCGCTGGTCGCTTCATCTTCGGCCGCTGGCGCGGCCTTCGTTCAGCAACCGAGGGGTGGCACCGATCGGTTGCTGAACTTCAGCGGCGAAGCCGCGGAGATGAAGCGACCACCGCGACCGGTCATTGTGCGAGCGCGAAGCGCGAGCGTGCGGCCGCGGGTGCGGCCGCCCCGCAGCGCGAAGCGCTGCCGGCCGGAGCGGAGCGACGGCCCGAGCACGCGAGCGGCGCCCGCGCAGCGGGTGCCCGAGCGGCGCAGATCCAGAAAATCAGCGGCGCCGCGCACGCTCCGTCGCGTCGTGGACCTCGCCGACGAGCTCCTCGAGGATGTCCTCGAGGAAGAGCACGGCCGTCGTCTCGCCCTGCGCGTTGCGCACGCGGGCGAGGTGGCGGCCCGCGCGCCGCATGATCGCGAGCGCGTCCTCCAGGTCGGTCGTCTCCTGCACGGGCACCATGTGGTGGATCCGCTTGGCGGGGATCGGAGCCTCCACCACTCGGTCGGCGTCGTCCCCCTCCGCGGCGCGCAGAATGTCCTTGAGGTGCACGTAGCCCACGGGCTCGCCCTCGTCGTCGACGATCACGTAGCGGGAGTAGCCGTGCTTGGCCACGGCCGCCTCGATCTCGGCGGGCGTCGTGCGCTCGGGGAGCGTGACGATCCGATCCAGCGGCACCGCGACGTCCACGGCGTCCTTGTCGGTGAACTCCACGACGGCCGCGACGGTGCCCGTCGCGTCGTCCAGCACGCCCTCGCGGCGCGACTGGCTGACGATCGTCGCCACCTCGTCGAGCGTGAAGGTCGAGTTCGCCTCGTCCTTCGGCTCGACGCGGAACAGGCGCAGCACGGCGTTGGCGACCCAGTTGAGCACGAAGATCACCGGGTGGAACACCTTCGACACCCACACGAGCGGCGTCGCGAGGATGAGCACGGCGCGGTCGGGCACCGAGAACGCGATGTTCTTGGCCACCATCTCGCCGAAGACCACGTGCAGGTACGACACGAACACGAGCGCGATGACGAACGCGACCGTGTCGACGGCCGCCTCCGGCAGCGGCGTGAGGCCCAGCGGCGCGGCGAGCAGGTGGTGGATCGCCGGCTCGGAGACGTTCAGGATCAGCAGCGAGCAGATCGTGATGCCCAGCTGCGAGGTCGCGAGCATGAGCGTGGCGTGCTCCATGGCGTACAGCGCCGTCCTGGCCGCACGGTTGCCTTTCTCGGCGAGCGGCTCGATCTGCGAGCGGCGCGCGGAGATGACGGCGAACTCGGCGCCGACGAAGAACGCGTTGGCCAGCAGCAGCACGACCAGCCAGACGAGTCCGATCCAGTCGCTCATCGCTCGTCACCTCCCTGGACGTCGGCGCCCTCCGGGAGCGGATCGGGTGTGAAGCGCACGCGGTCCACGCGGCGCCCGTCCATGCGCTCCACCGTGAGGGTGCCGTCTTCGAGGCGCACGGCGTCGCCCACGGCGGGCACGCGCTCGAGCACGCTCATGATGTAGCCGCCGACGGTGTCGTAGGCGTCGTCCTCGGGCACCTCGACGGCGGCGCGGTCGCGCAGCTCGTCGGGCCGCAGCTGGCCGGGGAAGGTGAGCGAGTCGCGGTGGCGCACGACGCCGGCCAGGCGCCGGTCGTGCTCGTCGGCCACCTCGCCCACGATCTCCTCGACGAGGTCCTCGAGCGTGACGACGCCCGCGGTGCCGCCGTACTCGTCCACGACGACGGCCATCTGGTAGCCGCGTGCCCGCAGCTCGGCGATGAGCGCGTCGAGGTGCACCGTCTCGGGCGTGCGCAGCGGCTCGGTCGCAAGCGCCGCGGCGGGCACCTCGGCCCGCTTGTGGCGCGGCACGCCGACGGCGGCCTTGAGGTGCACGATGCCGACGATGTCGTCGAGCGAGTCGCCGAACACGGGGAACCGGCTGTGGCCGGTCTGCCTGGCCAGCTGCACGACGTCCTCGGCGGAGTCGGAGGCCGCCAGCGCGTGCATGCGCGGGCGCGGGGTCATGACGTCCGAGGCGCTCAGGCGCGAGAACCGCAGGCTCCGGTCGAGCAGGCTCGCGGTGTCCTTCTCGAGCACGCCGGCCGTCGCCGAGCGGCGCACGAGGCTCGACAGCTCCTCTGCCGTGCGGGCGCCCGACAGCTCCTCCTTCGGCTCGATGCCCACGCCGCGCAGCACCGCGTTGGCGCTGCCGTTCAGCAGCGCGACGGCGGGCCGGAACACCGCGGTGAAGGCGAGCTGGAACGGCGCGACGACCTTGGCTGTGGCCAGGGGCAGCGCGAGCGCGAAGTTCTTCGGCACGAGCTCGCCGAGGATCATCGACAGGATCGTCGCGATCGCCATCGCCACGACGGTCGCGATCGGCGCGCTCACCTCGGGCGGCAGCCCGAGCGCGTCGAACAGCGGCGCGAGGGCGCGCGAGAACGCCGGCTCGAGCGTGTAGCCCGTCAGCAGCGTCGTGAGCGTGATGCCGAGCTGCGCGCTCGACAGGTGCGTGGAGGTGTGCCGCAGCGCGCGGATCGTCATGACGAGCTTCGGCTCGCCGCGCTGCTGCCGCGCCTCGAGCTCGGCGCGATCGAGGTTGACCAGGGCGAACTCGCTGGCCACGAAGAGGCCGGTGCCCACTGTCAGAAGGAGCCCCACCCCCATCAGGATCCAGTCGGTCATGCCGGATCGCCTCCGCGTGCGCACGCGAGGAAGGGTCGGTGGGGCCTGTGTCTACTGGGAGGGTCGTCCATCGTGCGCACCATCATAGGGCGACGCCCTGAACGGCGGCTCCCGCGCGCGCGGAATCACCCCGCGCGAGGTTGCGCAAGGGGGCCTCAGGCCGCCGCGAGTGGACTACGCTTGATCCCCGGGTGCGCCGGGACGGACCGCGCATGACGAGAGCTAGGAAAGTGGGCGATCCAGCCGTGACGAACCAGACGACGGGAGTCGGTACTGGCGAGGGGGAGTTCGGAGCCAACCAGTGGCTCGTCGAGGAGCTCTACCAGCAGTTCAAGTCTGACCGCAACGCGGTCGACAAGGAGTGGTGGCCGGTCCTGGAGGCCTACGAGGCCTCCGCCGCTCCGGCGGCGGACGCCCCGGCCCCGGCGGCCGCTCCCGCCCCGGCCGATCCCGCCCCGGCACAGAAGCAGGAGGCCGCCGCGCCGTCCTCGGCCGCCAACCCGCCCACGGCGCCGACCGCCGCCGTGGGGCAGCAGCCCGTCGCCCGCACGACGAGCAAGCCCGCCGCGCCGACGCCCATCCCCGCCGAGGCGCCCGAGAAGTCGAAGCCCGCGTCGCAGGAGCCCGCCGAGCAGTCCGAGGACCGCGTCACGGTGCTCAAGGGCATGACGAAGACGCTCGCGAAGAACATGGACGAGTCGCTGACCGTCCCGACCGCGACGAGCGTGCGCACGGTCCCGGCCAAGCTGATGATCGACAACCGCATCGTCATCAACAACCACATGGCCCGCACCCGCGGCGGCAAGGTCAGCTTCACGCACATCATCGGCTGGGCGCTCATCCAGGCGCTCAAGGCCTTCCCGAGCCAGAACGTCTTCTACGCCGAGATCGACGGCAAGCCGAGCGTCGTGGCGCCCGCCCACATCAACCTGGGCATCGCGATCGACCTGCCCAAGCCCGACGGCACGCGCGCGCTCATGGTGCCGAGCATCAAGAACGCCGAGTCGCTCTCGTTCACCGACTACCTCGCGGCGTACGAGGATCTCGTCAAGCGCGCCCGCGCCAACAAGCTGACGGCCGCCGACTTCGCCGGCACCACGGTTTCGCTCACCAACCCGGGCGGCATCGGCACCGTGCACTCGGTCCCCCGCCTCATGAAGGGCCAGGGCTGCATCATCGGCGCCGGCGCCCTCGACTACCCCGCCGAGTTCGCCGGATCCAGCGCCAAGACGCTCAACGAGCTCGCGATCGGCAAGACGATCACCCTCACGAGCACGTACGACCACCGCGTCATCCAGGGCGCCGGATCGGGCGAGTTCCTGAAGATCGTGCACGAGCTGCTGATCGGCAAGAACGGCTTCTACGAGGAGATCTTCGCCGCGCTGCGCATCCCGTACGCGCCCATCCGCTGGAACGCCGACGTCTCGGTCGACCTCTCCGAGCGCGTCGACAAGACGGCCCGCGTGCAGGAGCTCATCAACGCCTACCGCGTGCGCGGCCACCTCATGGCCGACACCGACCCGCTCGAGTACCGGCAGCGCGAGCACCACGACCTCGAGATCGAGTCGCACGGGCTGACGTTCTGGGACCTCGAGCGCGAGTTCGTCACGAACGGCTTCGGCGGCCGCCGTCAGGCCAAGCTGCGCGACATCCTCGGCGTGCTGCGCGACTCGTACTGCCGCACCACCGGCTACGAGTACATGCACATCTCCGACCACGAGCAGCGCGACTGGTTCCAGGAGCACATCGAGAAGCCGTACGCGAAGCTCGACCACGACGACCAGCTGCGCGTGCTGCGCAAGCTCAACGAGGCCGAGGCCTTCGAGACCTTCCTGCAGACGAAGTACGTCGGCCAGAAGCGGTTCTCGCTCGAGGGCGGCGAATCTCTCATCCCGCTGCTGGATCGGATCCTGACGGGTGCCGCGGCGAAGAACCTCGACGGCGCCGCGATCGCCATGGCCCACCGCGGCCGCCTGAACGTGCTCACGAACATCGCCGGCAAGACCTACGGCCAGGTGTTCCAGGAGTTCGAGGGCGCCCTTCCCGGCAACAAGCGCGGCTCGGGCGATGTGAAGTACCACCTCGGCACGCAGGGCACGTTCGTGGGCGAGGACGGCGACGAGCTGCCGGTGTACCTGGCGGCCAACCCCTCGCACCTCGAGACCGTCGACGGCGTGCTCGAGGGCGTCGTGCGCGCCAAGCAGGACCGCTCGGCGCCCGGCACGTACGGCTGGCTGCCGATCCTCGTGCACGGCGACGCGGCCTTCTCGGGCCAGGGCGTGGTCATGGAGACGCTGCAGATGTCGCAGCTGCGCGGCTACCGCACGGGCGGCACGATCCACGTGGTCGTGAACAACCAGGTGGGCTTCACGACGCTGCCCGTCGACTCGCGCTCCTCGACGTACGCGACCGACCCGGCCAAGACGATCCAGGCGCCCGTGCTGCACGTGAACGGCGACGACCCCGAGGCCGTCGTGCGCGCCGCGGAGCTCGCCTTCGAATATCGCGAGCGCTTCCACCGCGACATCGTGATCGACCTCGTCTGCTACCGCCGCCGCGGTCACAACGAGGGCGACGACCCGTCGATGACGCAGCCGCTCATGACCAACCTCATCGAGGCCAAGCGCTCCACGCGCCGCCTGTACACCGAGGCCCTCGTCGGCCGCGGCGACATCACCGAGGAGGAGTACGAGCAGGCCAAGGCCGACTTCCAGAACCGCCTGGAGGTCGCGTTCGCCGAGACGCACGCCGCCGAGACCGGCTCGACCCCCGTCGTCACGGGCAACGGCGTCGAGGACGAGGCGGCGGGCGAGCCCGAGACGACCGGCGTGCCGGCCGCGGTCATCGAGCAGGTCGGCGACGCGCACGCGAACAAGCCCGAGGGCTTCACCGTGCACAGCAAGCTCCAGCAGCTGCTCGACAAGCGCGTGCAGATGAGCCGCGGGGGCAAGATCGACTGGGGCTTCGGCGAGCTGCTCGCGTTCGGCTCGCTGCTGCTCGAGGGCACGCCCGTGCGCCTGGCGGGCCAGGACTCGCGCCGCGGCACGTTCGCGCAGCGCCACGCCGTCTTCCACGACCGCGTGAACGGCAAGGAGTGGCTGCCGCTGGCGAACCTCTCCGAGGGCCAGGGCCGCTTCTGGGTGTACGACTCGCTGCTGAGCGAGTACGCCGCCCTCGCGTTCGAGTACGGCTACTCCGTGGAGAACCCGAACGCGCTCGTGATGTGGGAGGCGCAGTTCGGCGACTTCGTCAACGGCGCCCAGACGGTCATCGACGAGTTCATCTCCTCGGCCGAGCAGAAGTGGGGTCAGCAGTCGAGCGTCGTGCTGGCGCTCCCCCACGGCTACGAGGGCCAGGGCCCCGACCACTCGTCGGCGCGCATCGAGCGGTTCCTGCAGCTGTGCGCGCAGGACAACATGACGGTGGCGCGCCCGTCCACGCCCGCGTCGTACTTCCACCTGCTGCGTCGCCAGGCCTACGCCCGGCCCCGCCGCCCGCTCATCGTGTTCACGCCCAAGGCCATGCTGCGCCTGCGCGGCGCGACGAGCGACGTCGCGGACTTCACCTCGGGCCGCTTCGAGCCGGTGCTCGACGACGACCGCGGCATCGACAAGTCGGCCGTCACGAAGGTGCTGCTGCACTCGGGCAAGATCCACTGGGATCTGCGCGGCGAGCTGGAGAAGAAGCCGAACCCGCAGATCGCGCTCGTGCGCGTGGAGCAGTTCTACCCGGCGCCGGTCGAGGAGCTCACCGCGGTGCTCGCGCAGTACCCGAACGCCGAGCTCGTGTGGGTGCAGGACGAGCCCGAGAACCAGGGCGCCTGGCCGTTCATGGCGCTGAAGATGCCGAAGCACCTCGGCCGCGAGCTGCGCGTCGTCAGCCGCGCCGCGGCCGCGTCGCCGGCGACGGGCTCCAGCAAGGTCCACGCCGTCGAGCACGCCGATCTGATGTCGCGCGCGCTGGCCTGATCCGCGATCGGGAAGGCGCCCGGCTCCCCCACGGGATCCGGGCGCCTTCCGCGTTCAGTACCAGATGCTCAGGTGCGGGGCGCGGTCCGCGCGCAGCGCGACGTCGAGCGCGGCCACGGCGCCGGCGTCCCCCGTCACCCGGCCCGCCGCGGCGAGCGCGCGCAGGGGCACACCGCCGACGATCACGGAGGACAGCTCCGAGACGCCCAGCTCGATGTCCGCCTCGCCCGACGCGGGCGTGACGGCGGCGGCGCCGCCCGCGATCGCGACGCGCCAGGCGCCGTCGGCGATGCCGAGCTCGTCGCGCACCCGCACGACGACGTCGGCGTCGGCCGCGTAGCCGCGGGCGGCCAGCACGCGGGGCACGTCGAGCACGCGCAGCCAGCCATGGTCGAACACCGTCCGCGAGACGGCGCGGGGGTCGGCCACGAGCCACGGCAGCGAATCGTCCACCGGCTGCAGATCGGCCGTGACGGTGCCGACCAGGTCGTACTCGATCGCGAAGCGCCACAGCGCCGCGCGGACCTCCGGCGTCTCGGCGACGAGGTGCTCGATGGCGAGGGTGTGCGTGGTGTGGTGCTCGCCCTCCGCGATCGTGAAGGCGAGCGCGCCCCGGATCTCGCCGGCGGCGTCGCGCGCGACGACGCCGCGCACCTTCGCGCCGTTCTCGGCGCCGGGCGCGGTGCCGGCGGCGCGCGCCCAGCGCAGGGGGAAGCCCGTGACGTTCCCGGCCCGCTGGCGACGCACGCGCTCGTGGAGCTCGCCGAGCAGCTCCGCCAGGCGCGGGCGCTCGACGAACTCCAGCCGCACGTCCGAGGCCGGGCCGATCCATCCCGCGCGCCGCGTCTCCACCGTGAGCCGCTCGACGGGCACGGCCATGCCGAAGCCGTAGCGGCCGTAGATGGTCGACTCGGTCACCGTGAGCCCCGCGATCGCGACGCCCGCGGCGGCCGCTGCGCGCAGCTCGCCCTCCAGCATGGCCCTGGCGATGCCGCGGCGGCGGTGCGTGGCCGCCACCGTGACGGCGCTGATCGCCCACATCGCGATCTCCGGCAGCGGCGCCTCGGCGCCCGCCGGCCCCGGCAGCGTCAGGCGCGCCGCCCACGAGCTCACGGTGCCCACCGGCATCGCGCCCGGTGCCGCGTCCCGCTCGAACACCCCGATGAGGCGCGCACCGCGCTCCGCGAAGGTGCCGGCCGCCTTCCGCTCCCGCTCCTCGCCGGGCTCGCCGTCGAGGAAGCCGCGCGAGATGGCGCGGTAGAGCGGTAGGAAGTCGGCGCCGTCCGTCGGCACGACGCGGTAGTCGAGGCCGCGCTCCGCGAGCCGCTCCTGCGAGGTCACGTCCGCGGGCACGTCCCGCGCGTCGATCGATGTCATGGCTCCCAGCGTATGGGGCAGCCCCGACGCGCTAGATTCGTCGGGTACACCACCAGAGGGGGACGCATGTCGGTTGGTCTGCTCGCGGTCGTCGACGACATCCTGAGCGCGGCGCTGAAGGCCTCGTCCAAGGCGGCGGGCGTGGTCATCGACGACGCCGCCGTGACGCCCCAGTACGTGCAGGGGCTCACGCCGGCGCGCGAGCTGCCGGTGGTCGGGAAGATCGCCCTCGGCTCGATCGCCAACAAGTTCCTCATCATCATCCCCGTCGCGCTCGCGCTCACCACGTGGGCGCCGTGGGTGCTCCCCTATCTGCTCATCATCGGCGGCACCTACCTGTGCTTCGAGGGCGCCGAGAAGGTGCTGGAGTGGTTCGGGCTGCACCACGCGCACGTCGACGAGGGCGCCCGCGACGAGAACAAGCTCGTGTGGGGCGCGATCCGCACCGACCTCATCCTGTCGACCGAGATCATGCTCATCTCGCTGTCGAATCTCGATGCGGACATGAGCTTCTGGATGACCCTCGGGGCACTGGTCGTGATCGCCCTGCTCATGACGGGCGTCGTGTACGGCGCCGTCGCGCTGCTCGTGAAGGTCGACGACATCGGGCTGAAGATGGCCAAGGACGACACGCAGCGCGTGCGGCACCTGGGCACCCGCATCGTTCGGTCGATGCCGGCCGTGTTCCGCGTCATCAGCGTGATCGGCACCGTCGCGATGCTGTGGGTCGGCGGCCACCTCGTGCTCGCGAACCTCGGCGAGGTCGGCCTCACGCTCACCACCGACCTGCTCCACGCCGTCGAGCACGCGCTCGAGCCGGCCGGCGCCGTGATCGTCTGGATCGGCGACACGCTCGTCTCCGCCATCGCGGGGCTCGTCGTGGGCCTCGCCGTCGTCGGCGTCGTGCTGCTCGTCGGGAGGCTGTTCGGACGGCGCCCCACCTTCACCGAGGGCGGCGAGACCCCGGCCGCGGCGCACCCCTGACCGGTCGGCGGATGAAAGAATCGTCAGATGCCTGACGACGCCCGCCACGAACACCACGACACCGACTCGGGCTTCATCCCCACCTCGACGGGAATGATCCCCGTCCCCGTCGGGACGCACTCGATCCCCGTCCAGGTGCAGGACGCCGCCGGCGAGACCGCGCACGTCCACCCGGGCGACCGGCTCTCGCCCGCGCGGCGGTTCGTCTACGTGCTGCTGCTGGGCGCGCTCACCGCGCTGGGCCCGTTCACGGTCGACCTCTACCTGCCGGCCTTCCCGGTGCTGGAGCAGGACTTCTCCGCCACGGCGGCGGCGGTGCAGCTCACCCTCACGGGCACGATGCTGGGCTTCGCCGTGGGCCAGCTCGTGATCGGCCCGCTCAGCGACCGCTTCGGGCGCCGGGTGCCGCTGCTCATCGCCACGGGCCTGCACATCCTGGCGAGCATCGCGTCGGTGCTGGCGCCCAACCTCGAGCTGCTCGGCGTCGCGCGTGTGTTCATGGGCATCGGCGCCGCGGGCGGCAGCGTCGTGGCCATGGCGATGGTCCGCGACCTCTTCAGCGGGCGCCGCCTCGTGATCATGCTCTCGCGCCTGGCGCTGGTCACGGGCGTCGCACCGGTGGTCGCCCCGCTCATCGGATCGATGCTGCTGGGCGTCATGCCGTGGCGCGGCATCTTCGTCGTGCTCGCGTGCTACGGCGCCGTCATGCTCGCCTGCGCGCTGTTCGCCCTGCCCGAGACGCGCCCCGCGAGCGACCGCATCACGGCCGACACCGTCTCGGTGCGCCATCGCTACCGCGTCGTGCTGAGCGACCGCGTGTACGTGGGCGTGCTCGCGATCGGCGCGCTCACCTTCGCCGGGCTGTTCTCGTACCTGTCGGCGTCGTCGTTCCTCTTCCAGCAGTCCTACGGGCTCACGGCCGTGCAGTACGGCATGGTCTTCGCGGCGAACTCTGTGGGCCTCGTGATCGGCAACCAGATCGCCGCGCGCCTTGCCGCCCGCTTCGGTCCGCAGTGGGTGCTCGCGGGCTCGACGGCCGGCATCCTCGTGGCGGCCATCGCGATCCCGATCTCGTCGAGCCTCGTGCCGAGCGTGTGGGGCCTGATCGTGCCGCTGTTCGTGTTCATGACCGGCTGCGGGTTCACGTTCCCGTGCGCGCAAGTGCTGGCGCTCGACCGGCACCCCGAGGCCGCGGGCACGGCCGCCTCGGTGCTCGGCGCGTCGAACAACCTCGTGGCCGGGCTCGTCTCGCCCATCGCGGGCCTGCTGGCGGCGTCCACCGGCATCACGCCGCTGACGATGGCGTCGATCATGATCGCCTGCTCGGCGCTCGCGATCGCCTCGCTGTGGCTCATCGTGCGTCCGCGCACCCTCGGGATGCTGGGCGACTGAGCCGCGCCGCGGCGCCGCTTCAGCCGGCCGCGCGGTTCAGCCTGCGGCCGGCATCGTCGCTCGATCCTGCGGCCGACCGAGCGGGCCGGATCAGTGCGCGGCCTGGACCTCGCGCAGGCGCGCGATCACCTGCAGGCGCACCTGCTCGGGCGTCGCCTCGCGGCACGCGCGCTGCACGGCCTCGGTGAGGGTGCGCGACACGTGCGCCTCGCCCTGGCAGTCCGGGCAGCTCTCGAGGTGCTCGCGGATGTCGGCGTACTCGGTCCTGCAGATCTCGTTGCGCAGGTACTCCTCGAGGTCGGCTCGCGCCTTCTCGCAGCCGCAGTCGGTCATTTCCGTGCTCCTGTCGTGGCGGCCTGGATGCCCCGTTCGGCCGCGTAGTCCTTCAGCAGGTCACGCAGCAGTCGCCGGCCTCGGTGCAGGCGGCTCATGACCGTGCCGATGGGGGTCTTCATGATGTCGGCGATCTCCTGGTAGGCGAATCCCTCGACGTCCGCGAGGTACACGGCCATGCGGAAGTCGTCGGGGATCGACTGCAGCGCGTCCTTGACGACCGACGCCGGCATGCGGTCGATGGCCTCCGCCTCGGCCGAGCGACCGCGCGTGGCCGTGGTCGACTCGGCGCCGCCGAGCTGCCAGTCCTCGAGCTCGTCGATCGTGCCCTGGTAGGGCTCGCGCTGCTTCTTGCGATAGGTGTTGATGTAGGTGTTGGTGAGGATCCGGTACAGCCACGCCTTCAGGTTCGTGCCCTGCGTGAACGACGACCACGAGGCGAAGGCCTTCACGAAGGTCTCCTGCACGAGGTCGGCGGCGTCGGCCGGGTTGCGCGTCATGCGCATGGCGGCGCCGTAGAGCTGGTCCATGTAGGGAAGGGCCTGCTCCTCGAACTGCGCGCGCGGATCGGCCGGCGCGGCGGCGTCGGGGACTGTGGCATCCTGATCGTCCATTGCCGGCCAGTCTAGGCTCCGCGCATCGGGGTTTCCCCCGAGCCGGAGGCGCGGATCATCGAGCGTGATCGTCATCCGTTCCTCTCCTGTCCGCCGGGTGTCCCGCCTGGCGCGACGGGTCCCTTCGCGGGCTGTGACCTAAGGTGGAAACCGATGAGTGCCGACGGGTATTCCCCCACCGAGCCGGGCCCCGCTGCGGACCGCGGCGAGTACGCCGCGCCCGCCTCCCCGGGACCGCTGCGCGGGACGCTGACGGTGCCGGGATCGAAGTCGATCACGAACCGCGAGCTCGTGCTCGCCGCCATCGCCGAGGGCCCCAGCCGCATCGCCGCACCGCTGCACTCCGACGACTCCGCGCGCATGGTGGAGGCGCTCGCCGCGCTGGGCGCGGGCATCGAGCGCGTCGAGGGCGAGAGCGCGTACGGCCCCGACTTCGTCGTCACCCCCGGCGCTCTCACGGGCGGCACCGTGGACTGCGGTCAGGCCGGCACGGTCATGCGCTTCGTCGCCCCGCTCGCGGGGCTGGTGGACGGCGAGGTGCTGCTGACCGCGCACGAGAGCGCCCTGCACCGCCCCATGGGCGAGATGATCCGCGGCCTGCGCGACCTCGGCGTCGACGTGGAGGACGACGGCCGCTGGTCGCTGCCGTTCCGCGTGCACGGGCGCGGCCACGTGCGCGGCGGCGAGGTGGAGATCGACGCCTCCGCGTCGAGCCAGTTCGTCTCGGGCATGCTGCTGGCCGCGCCCCGCTTCGACGTGGGCCTGCACCTGCGCCACACGGGCGAGCGCCTGCCGAGCCTGCCGCACATCGAGCTGACGATCGAGGCCCTCGCGCGCCGCGGGGTGCAGGTGGAGCGGCCGAGCTCGAACGAGTGGATCGTGCCCCCCGCGCCGCTGCGCGCCAAGGACGTGCACGTCGAGCCCGACCTGTCCAACGCCGCCCCGTTCCTGGCCGCGGCGATGCTCGCGGGCGGCAGCGTGACGGTCACCGATTGGCCGCCGCACTCCACCCAGCCGGGCGCGCACCTGAGCGAGCTGCTCGCCCTCATGGGGGCGAAGGTCTCGCGCCGCGGCGGCGCCCTCACGGTCGCCGCCGGTGGCGGCATCCACGGCGTCGACCTCGACCTGTCGGCCGTGAGCGAGCTGACGCCGACCTTCGTCGGCCTCGCGCTGTTCGCCGACGGCCCGTCCACCTTCCGCGGCATCGGGCACATCCGCGGGCACGAGACCGACCGGATCGCGGCGCTCGCCCAGAACGTCGAGGCGCTCGGCGGGTTCGCCGAGGAGCTGCCGGACGGCATCCGCATCGAGCCGCGCCCGCTGCGCGGCGGCACCTGGCGCGCGTTCCACGACCACCGCCTCGCGACCACCGGCGCGCTCGTCGGCCTCGCGGTGCCCGACGTCGTCGTCGACGACATCGCCACGACGGCGAAGACGCTCCCGCAGTTCGTCGCGCTCTGGGAGGGGCTGCTCGCGGGAGGCGCGAGCCGGTGAGCTGGCTGGACGACGCCGACCTCGACGACGAGCCGGAGTTCGACGAGGCCGACGTGCGCGTGCGCCCCAACCCCAAGGCGAACCGCCCCCGCACCAAGCGCCGCCCGGCGCACGAGGACGCGACGATCGCGCGCGTGCTCGGCGTCGACCGCGGCCGCTACAGCGTGCTCGTCGACGAGGGGCTCCCCGGCGAGCGCGCCGTGAGCGCCGTGCGGGCGCGCGAGCTGCGCAAGATGCCGATCGTCACGGGCGACCGCGCGCGCGTCGTCGGAGACACGTCGGGCCGCGAGGGCACGCTCGGCCGGATCGTGGGGATCGAGGAGCGCACGTCGCTCCTGCGGCGCAGCGCGGACGACACCGATCAGGTGGAGCGGGTCGTCGTCGCCAACGCCGACCAGATGCTCGTCGTCGTCGCCGCGGCCGATCCCGAGCCCCGCCCGCGGCTGGTCGACCGCTACCTCGTCGCGGCGCTCGATGCCGGCATCCGGCCGCTCATGGTCGTCACGAAGACCGACCTGGCCGACCCCGCCCCCTTCCTCGAACACTTCGCGGGCCTCGACGAGCTGCGCGTGTTCCGCTCGTCGCGCGACGCCGCACCCCTCGACGAGATCGGCGAGGCGCTCGCGGGGCACACGACCGTCTTCGTCGGGCACTCGGGCGTCGGCAAGTCGACGCTCGTCAACGCGCTCGTCCCCTCGGCGGGCCGCGCCACCGGCCACGTCAACGAGGTGACCGGCCGCGGCCGGCACACGTCGTCGTCCACCGTGTCGCTGCGCTACGAGGGCGCGGCCGGATCGGGCTGGGTGATCGACACCCCCGGCGTGCGCTCGTTCGGCCTCGGGCACGTGGACCCCGACAACATCCTGCGCGCCTACCCCGATCTGCTCGCCGTCGCCGAGGACTGCCCCCGCGGCTGCACGCACCTGCCGGACGCGCCGGACTGCGCGCTCAACGAGGCCGTCGCGGCGGGCACGCTGCCGGCAGGCCGCCTCGACTCGCTGCAGCGCCTGCTCGAGACGTTCAAGGACAAGCAGGACTGGTGATCCGGCAGCCGAACTAGGCTGGGAGGCGTGACCACGCGCCTCGAACCCGGAACCCCCGCCCCCGACTTCACCCTGCCGGATCAGGACGGATCGCCCGTCTCGCTGCGGGATCTGCGGGGCCAGAAGGTCGTGCTCTACTTCTACCCCGCCGCGATGACGCCCGGCTGCACGACCGAGGCGTGCGACTTCCGCGACTCGATCGCGTCGCTCGCCGGCGCCGGCTACACCGTGCTCGGCGTCTCGCCCGACGAGCCGGCCAAGCTGAAGCAGTTCGCCGAGCGCGACGGGCTCACCTTCCCGCTGCTGAGCGACGCGGACAGGGCCGTGCACGAGGCCTACGGCACGTGGGGCGAGAAGAAGAACTACGGCAAGGTCGTCATGGGCGTCATCCGCTCCACCTTCGTCCTCGACGAGGACGGCGTCGTGACCAAGGCGCTCTACAACGTCAAGGCCACCGGGCACGTCGCGCGGCTGCGCCGCGAGCTCGGCATCGGCTGACGCCGGGCCCGCTCAGGCCGCCGCGCTCACCTGCTCGGGCGTGAGTGTGATGCCGCCGTGCTCCACCGTCGAGCCGTTCAGCTCCACGAGCCACTGGCGGTTGAGCTCCGGCGGGTGAGCCGAGTCGAAGACGAAGCGCAGCGGGATCGTCGGATGCAGCCAGACGGTCGTGCTGCCCTCGTCATCGGGGTGCGCCCACGAGACGCTGAAGCTCTCGTCGCGGCGCAGCTTGGTGAGGATGACCGTCTTGAGGTGCCAGAGCGTGCGGTCGTCGATGCGGATCGGGGGATCGGCGTTGTCGTAGATGAAGAGGCCCATGGCGTCAGGCTAGGAACTCCGCCGATGTGATTCAACCGGTATTCCGGTGTGTGACGATCGTTCACCTCGCCGTCACGGAGGCGACACCGATGCCGTCAGGCCCCGGCGAGGAACGCGACGCCCGCGCCGCGGAAGTCGCGCGAACCGGGCGCGTTGAAGTGGTGGCGGCCCGGCACCTCCAGGAACCGGCCGTTCGGCACCGCCGCCGCCAGACGCTTCGAGTCCTCGAGGATCGCGTCCTCCGATCCCGTCGCGAACAGCGTCGGCTGCTGCGGCGGGTCACCCAGATCCGGATCCGCGTCGCCGAACCGCATGCCGCCGGCGAGCGCCACGAGCGCGCGCAGGTCGTTGCCGGCCACGCGCTCGGCGAGCGTGACGTAGTTGCGGGTGACGGGATCGGTCACCTCGGTGCCGTGCTCGGCGAACGCCCGCGCCTGCGCGAGGTCGAGCCGGCCGAGCGGCCGCCCGTCGGGGATGCCGCCGAGCACGGCCCGCTCGATCCGCTCGGGCATGGCCACCGCCGCGTGCCAGCCGACGCGCGCGCCGAGCGAGTAGCCGGCGTAGCGCGCGGTGTCGATGAGGTACGTGTCGAGCGTCACGCGCACGTCCGAGACGAGCGCATCCATCGTGTAGTCGGTCGGCTCGTGCGGCTTGTCGCTCGCGCCGTGCCCGCGCTGATCGATCCCGATCACGCGGAAGCCGGCGCGCAGCAGCTCGCGCACCCAGCCGGTGGCCACCCAGTTGTCGCGGCAGCTCGACGCGAACCCGTGCACGCACAGCACGACGGGCGCGCTCTCGTCCTCCCACCCCCACGTGTAGGTGGCGATGCGATGCCCCTCCTCGCTCATCACGAAGCGGGGATCGGGCAGCTCGGTGATCAGCGGAGCGGTCATGGCTTCATTCTCGCGCGTTCGCGACGGCCGCGCGGCCTGCGCCGCGTCCGGCCCGCACACCGAATCGCCCCGCCCGGGGAGCAGAGCGCTCGACCCGGGCGGGGCGATGGTGTGAGGGTGTGCGGGACCCGAACCCGCACCCCACGCGTTGAGGTCCCTTCCCCCGAAAGGATCCGCGTCGCGTGCCTTCAGGATGCCAGCGCGCGCTCGCGGGGTCCGGAGGCTTGACATCGGGCCGGGCGCCGCGTAAACAGGCTCTTCGGACTTCCGGTGGGGGTCATGGGGTGAGGCCGCCGGCGGCGAGGAGCATGCGGAGGCGGTAGTTGTGCCGGTTTCGGTAGCCGCGGG